>JAJDDL010000216.1 GCA_029260335.1 Phycisphaerales bacterium
CTTCGACACCCAGTTCCTGAATCCGCATCTATCGCAGTTCGGGTGCCATGAGATTGACCGCGACGCGTACCAGGATCGGTTGGATGAGGCGGTCGCGCTCGATGTAGCATGGGATCCGTTTGAACCCATGGAGTCGTTGAAGGAACTCGAGACTCTCTAACGCTCCCAAGGGCCAGCACGAGCTTGAAACGCGAGCGAAGAGGACACACCCGAATCATCGGATCTTGCCCAAGGGACCTCGCTCGCGCGTCGGGCTCGAAGGATGCGCACACCCTTGCTTTCTCGTTACGCTACGCGCATGAAGCTCACTCCCCGCCTCGCCGCTGGCCTGCTTTCCATGCTTCCGCTGATCGCCTGCTCACAGAGACCACAATGGCACCTATTGCCATCATTGCCGCACCCCATCTCCAACAACGCGGTCACGAGCGTGATGCACGACGATGGCCGCACCACGCTCTACACGTTCATGGGCATCGCGGATCCTGATGACAACGCCTCGATCACCAGCGCGAGCTATCGCTTGGATCTCGGCGCCAAAGACCCAGCCTGGTGCCCCATTGCCGACACCCCCACCCTCGACGGGTTCGCCAAAATCGGCGCCAGCGCCATCAGCGTCGGTGATCGCGTGTTCCTGCTCGGCGGATACACCGTCGAGGAATCCGGCGAACGGACCGAAAAGCGGTTCTTCGAGTACTTGTCTGAAACGGATGAGTACGTCGAACGCGCAGACGTTCCCGTCGAGGTCGACGACACGGTGCTGGGCGTGTATCAGGATCGCCTCATCTACGCCGTCAGCGGCTGGCATGGCCCGACCCAGACCAACGTGCTGGATGTTCAGCTCTACGACACCGAGACCGACACCTGGCACGCGGCAACGCCCATGCCCGCGCCCGCTCCGGGCCTCTTTGGGCACGCGGGCACGATCATCGATGACACCATCGTCATATGCGACGGCGTCGCGATCAAGCCGACTGAGAGTGGCAGGGAGTTTGTCATTTCAAACCGCGCGTTCGTGGGCAGAATCCAAGCCGACGACCCGACATCCATCGCGTGGAGCGGTCGCGATGCGCACCCGGGCAAGCCCACGTATCGAGCCGCAGCTTCGCAGGGGCCTGCCGGCTCAGGCCTGATACTGCTCATTGGCGGCACAGACAACCCCTACAACATCAACGGCGTCGGGTACGACAAGCAGCCGTCGAACCCTCTGGATCAGATCATCACCTTTGATCCGTCGGTGGCCCAATGGAACACCTTGGGTGCCGATGGCCCCTGGCCTGCGACCATGGACCATCGCGGGCTCGTTCGCGTCGGCCCAAACTCGTGGGCGATCATCGGCGGCATGACCGGCCCACATATGGCAAGCA
Source organism: Phycisphaerales bacterium (assembly GCA_029260335.1). Classification (GTDB taxonomy): domain Bacteria; phylum Planctomycetota; class Phycisphaerae; order Phycisphaerales; family UBA1924; genus S146-42. The sequence goes on from JAJDDL010000216.1 coordinate 1,365, forward strand.
AGGAATGCTGGCTTCTCGATATGGATTAGACTGAGAATCCAGAACATCACGGTACACTCTGCTCCATGCGAGCCGCGTCTTTCGTTCTCATTGCCCTGCTCCTGACCGCCACAGGTGCTCTTGCTCAACCGGTGCTTACGAGCAAGATCGACGGCGCCTGGCTGTCTTTGCCAGACCTGCCGATTGCCATAAGCAACAACGCAACGACCAGCGTTTTGCATGACGACGGCACGAGCACGCTCTACTCGTTCATGGGCATCACCGATCCATTGGATGCCAACTCGATCACGCCCGCGAGCTTCAGGCTTGATCTACCGGGTGGCGAATGGGTGCGGATCGCAGACGCTCCTTTGCTCAATGGCGAAGCCAAGATCGGCGCGAACGCCATCTCGATCGCAGGGCGGATCTTTCTCATCGGCGGCTACACCGCTGGTGGACCGGAGGTCACCGAGCCGAGGCTCTTCGAGTATTTGCCCGTGCAAGACCAGTTTATCGAGATCACCACTGTCCCCGTCGAGGTCGACGACACCGTCGCGGCGGTCTATCGCGATCGCCACATCTACCTCATCAGCGGCTGGCATGGCCCGATTAACAACAACGTCCGAAACGTGCAGGTATTTGACACCCAGACCAACACTTGGGCGCAGGCAACGAGCATCCCGGGGCCCGGGCTGTTCGGACATGCCGGCACGATCGTCGACGACACGATCATCTACTGCGATGGCGTGCCTCCGACGTTTCGGATCGCTGCGCGGGTGTTCGTTGGCCGGATTGATCCGAGCGACCCGAGTGTGGTCGATTGGCGCGAGTTGCCCGCCCATCCGGGCGAGCCTACGTATCGAGGGGCCGGATCCCAGGGCTCCGCGGCAGACGGACGTTTCCTACTCGTTGGCGGGACTGACAATCCCTACAACTTCAGCGGCCGGGGCTACAACGGCCAGCCAGCATTCCCCTTGGATCAGGCTGTCGCGTTCGATCCGCAAGATGAATCTTGGCAGAGCTTGCGAATCTGGGGTCAACGCCCGCCCACGATGGACCACCGAGGACTCGTGCGCGTAAGCGAGAACGACTGGGCGATCATCGGCGGCATGACGGCAATGGGCGAGACCACGAACACGTGCTGGGTACTCAAGCTGCAATAACACGCGGGACGTGACTACGAGCCCGAAGCGCGAGCGAGGATGGAGCGCATAAGGGTAAAGGCCTCGCAGGAATCGAGAGTCTTACGCCTGAATGTACGCGCTGCGATCCGTGTTCCAGCCCGACCGCTCCATCAACTCAAGTACGAATGGATCGTTGAGATAAAGATCCAACGCCTCTTCGGGCAGCGCGTTCTTCTTCTCACTCAACGGCTTGTCCGGATTCCTCGTGCCGAGTTTGGCGCTCGACGCGTGGTAGTTGTTCTTGCAATAGTCCAGCGCCTTGTCCACATCGCTATCGGTGTAGTTCCAACCCCAAGCGTCCCACACGCCCCGGAAGAACGCGGGCGCGTCGGCCCGGAACTGCTCGAACGTGAAGCGATGGGGATGATCGAGCCAGCGCTGGGCCACAAGCTTGAATCTCGGCAGATCGTGCTCGGGCCCGATGCTCTTGAGCCAGCCGCGCACATAGAGACTGTTGAGCCGCTTCAGCGGATTGCGCAGCAAGAACACAGACTTGTGATCGGGCAAGTGCGTTGCAAACTCATCGGGCTTGATCATGTCGTGGGGGTGCTTGCTCACCACGCGCCCGCTCTTGCCGGCGATCTTGTCAAAAAGCCGCGTCGCGAGATCAGCGACCGATGGCGTGATGTGCTCATCGACATCCCAATACAGACGGCGCAGTTCGTCTTGCTCGCGCGGATAGTTGTAAGGCTCACCCGTGCGATCCCAGGGCCCGAACGGCTCGTCGGCGACGGGGATCTGCCAGGGCGCCGCCGCGGCGTAGGCGACGATCGAGCACCCGCATCGGGCGAGCGAGAAGATCCAGCACACCTGGGCGTGCCTAGGAGTATCACCACCTGCCTGATTGTCTTGGTGAGATGACTGCGCGCCCAGGCCTGCCATGAGGTCCCCCTTGTTTGTTCTGCGCCGGGTTCCGGCGAGATCCACTATCCACCGACGCTGACGGGTGTGCCGCCATAATCCGCCGGGTCGATGCTCCATCCCAACTCGGTCATGAGCTCGACGATAGATGCGTCGCCGAGGTACATGTCTATCGCCTCAGACGGGATCGCGAAGTCCTGCTCACTCAGCACGTTTGCGCCAGACTGGTCGGATTTTTGCAGGCTTGAGTCGTGGTAGTTGGCGTCCATATAGGCCAGCGCCTGATCGATGTGCGAAGTGTCGAACTCAAAGTCCCACGCGGTGAAGAGCTTGGTGTAGAACGACCTCGGATCGGATTGCAGCTCGTCGAAGGTCAGTCGATGGGGTTGTTTGAGCCACCACTGGCCGAACTGTTTGAACCTCGGCAGATCCTGCTGGGCCCCGATGCTCTTGACCCAGCCCCGCTTGTGCAGGCTGTTGAGCCGGTGCAGCGGATTGCGAATCAGATACGCCCGCCGATCGCCCTCGAACGCTCGGCTGAACTCCTCGGGCGACGGGCGCAGATGAGGCCACTTGCTGATGACAACGCCAGACGGCCCCGCAATCTGACCGAAGAGGTCGTTGGTTTTACGAACGACGCGATCGCTCAACGTGTGATTGTCGGCCTTGAACGATTCGACGAGTTTGGCTTGGGCCTGCGGATAGTGATATGGCTCGCCCGTGCGATCCCACGGCCCGATCACCTCGTCGGCGACTACATGAGCCCACGGCGCAGCAGCCGCGTAGACGGTAATCGATGAACCGGATCGCGCCAGGCTGTGCAGCCAGACGACCTTGGGTCGCGTAGTCATGGGTTTACTCTATCGCCAGGGCGTCGCCCGGGGTGGGCAGCGCCAATGCCGGGTGCGCCTCGATCGCCTGTTCGAGGCATTTGCGGGCCTGGGCCCAAGGGGTGACCGACGGGATTCGAACCCGCGACATCCTGGACCACAACCAGGTGCTCTAACCAACTGAGCTACGGCCACCATCGCAGCGGAGACTTTCCCGCTCGGCCAAGGATACGGATGCCATGTCCCGGCGGTCAATGCTGCCCCCTGTGGTATGGAAACTATCCTCAAACTGGTCTTCTTGCCCGGCTCTGTGAGGTCCGGTTCTTGCACCATTCGTGGACAAGCGCCTAGGCTTCCCGCCAGTCTGTATATCGAGTTTTCCGCCAGTTTCCAAACCGGCTTGGAGGCCACCTAATGCCGAGCACCGTCGCGTCGCTAGATCTCTCTTCCGCCCTGACTAACCTCGCCCCGGCCGATCTCATCGAGCGGGCCATCATCGCCGGAGAGGGCCGACTGGCTTCTAACGGCACCCTGGTCTGCTCGACCGGCGAACGCACGGGCAGGAGCCCCAACGACAAGCATCTCGAGGACACCCCCGAGATTCACGACAAGATCTGGTGGGGCAAGGTCAACAGGCCGATCACCCCTGAGGCCTTTGACATGGCCCTTGAGATCGGCATCGAGCACATCAACAGCCGGGACACGCGATACGTCTTCGAGGGATTCTGCGGCGCGGATCTCGATCACCGCCTCGGCGTGCGGGTCGTCACCGAGCAGGCCTGGCATGCGTTGTTTGCCCAGACCCTGTTTATCCGTCCTGGCAGCGAGTCCGACGCAGGTGACGGCTCCTGGAATCACGATTGGACCGTGATCAACGCCGGTCGACGGAAGCTCACCGAGGAGGAGCAGGCCAAGCTCGGCGTCTCCAGCCCCCTGCTTATCGCCCAGAGCCTGACGAAGAAGACCGTGGTCATCCTCGGCACCGAGTACGCCGGGGAGATGAAAAAGGGCCTGTTTTACGCGATGAACTTCGACATGCCCGATCAGGGCGTGTTCCCGATGCACTGCTCTGCAAACGTCGCCAACGACGATGCGAGCAACGTTGCGTTGTTCTTTGGGCTGAGCGGCACCGGCAAGACCACCCTCAGCGCAGACCCCCATCGGGCCCTTATCGGAGACGACGAGCACGGCTGGGGCCCCAACGGCGTCTTCAACTTCGAGGGCGGCTGCTATGCCAAGAGTGTCCGGCTCACCGAAG
>JAJDDL010000217.1 GCA_029260335.1 Phycisphaerales bacterium
GCGCCTATGGCGTTAGTTCCGGCAACGCCAAGGCCACACCCGAAGCCCCCCTCGCACGCAACACGTCTTCGCGCCTCGACGAAGGCCGAAACTTCTGCAACAAGCTCTGGAATGCCTCGCGGTTCGCGATGGGCATGCTCGGCGCAGATTCCGCCGCTCACGGCGGCACGAGCGCCCCCCAACCGCACGAACTCAGCCTCCCCGACCGCTGGATGCTCTCACGCCTCGGACGTGCTATCAAGGCCATGGACGAAGCACTGGGCGAATACCAGTTCGCGCGCTGCGCCGAGATCGCCTACGACCTGCTCTGGCGCGACTTCTGCGATTGGTACCTCGAATCGATCAAGCCAACGATCGGCGAGGATCAACTCCAACAAACAGTCCTGCGCAACACGCTTGATGCCGTGCTGCGATTGCTCCACCCGCTCATCCCCTACGTGACCGAGACAATCTACGAGCGATTGCGCGAGATCGACGCCTCGGCCGTACCGGGCCTCGAGCTGGCAGCGCCGACGCACGACAACCTGCTCTGCACTGCCGCGTGGCCCGCGATGGACGATTCATGGATCTCCGACGAAATCGAGCAGGAGTTCGCACGAGTGCAGACCCTCGTCCGCACGATCCGCGATGTCCGCGGCCAGCAGAAGGTTCACCCTAAGCGCAAAATCACGCTCCACGTCAACGCCGAGACCGCGACCGAGTTATTCCAGATGACCGAGATCGTCCGCTCGCTCGCGGGTGTCGGCACGATCGCGGGGCCCGATGTCGAGCACGCCGAGAACAGCGTTTCGCTCCGGTATTTCGATCACGAGTTGCACGTCTCAGATCTCGCCGACGCATTGGACGCTGGCGCAGAACGCGAGCGTCTGGAACGGGAGATCAGCGAACTCACCAAGTCGCTCAAGGCCCTCGACGGGCGTCTGAGCAACCCGGGCTACACCGAAAAAGCCCCCGCACATCTGGTCGATGAGACTCGTAAGCAGCGTGAGAAGGTCGCGTCCGATCTGCAGAAGGCCCAGAGCGACCTGGAGAGCGTGGCATGAGTGACGGATTTGGCGGTCTGTTTGCAAGAGCTATCCGTCTGGCCTGCCTGGGGCTCGTCGGCACACTTGGCGCATGCGGCACCACGCCCCAAAGCGATGCCCGCGGGATGGATTTCGGCGACTCACCATCGCTCGGGGTCGCCGAGAACATCGACGTCGTCATCTCCGACAAGCCCTGGACCTACTTCGGCATCGAGGGCCGCCTCGTCGAGACCCCCTCGTATCGCATCTTTCTGACCGAACGCGATCCGCTTGTCTCGCGACGAGCGCCGGTGTTCCTCGAACTCGCGCTCGCGCACTACCGCACGCTTCTGGGCGATCTTCCCAAGCCCGGCGGCCAGATGGAAACCTACATCCTCGCCAGCCGAAACCAATGGGCGGCGTTGACGCGTCAGCTCATGGGCGACAACGCCGAGACGTATCTCAAGATCCGCGCGGGCGGCTTCGCGAGCCAGGGCCGGGCGATGCTCTTCAACATCGGCTCCCGCGGCACGTTCGCAACCACGAGCCACGAGGGCTGGCACCAGTACACCCAACGGACTTTCCGCCAGCCGCTTCCGATCTGGCTCGAAGAAGGCATCGCGACCCTCATGGAGGGGTATCGGTGGGACGAGGTCTCGCCCGAACGCCCGATCTTCTTGCCCTGGGCGAACGTGGATCGATTTAGCCGGCTGCGCGACATGGTGAACGAAGGCAGGCAGTTCGGTCTTGAAGAACTGCTCGATCAGCGGCCGCAGGACTTGCTGAATGTCGTCGACAACGAGCGCGCGCTGGATTACTACTCCCAGGTGTGGGCGCTCGTGCATTTTCTCCGCGAAGCCGAGGGCGGCAAGTACCGTCAGCAGCTAAGCAAGCTTGCGCGCGATGCGAACCAGGGGTACTTGTTCCAGACCATCCGATCGAACTCATCGCAGTTGGAGTTCGCCGAGTTGGTGCGCAGACGGGCGGGCCCGGCGGTCTTCCGGGTATATTTCAACGACGACCTCGACGAGGCCTCGCGCGAGTACGACACATTCTTGCAACGGATCACGGCGACGGGCGCGCGTGATCGCGTGGTCGCCGGGCGTTCACCGTTGCGTTAAAGAACCTGAGGTTCGCTAGCGCATCCCATGCGCCAATGCGAGCCCGAAGCGCAAGCGAGGTGGAATGCAACCAACGCGTGCGATCTTCCCTCGCTCGCGCGTCGGGCTCGTGAGGGTGAACAAAGCGCACCTACCCACTTACCACTTATTCACACGCTCAATCTCAATCACAAGCTCCGGGTCCGACGCCGGTACCCCAAGATAATCGAGGCTCCGCTCAATCACCCGCCGAACCACAGGCCCCGCGACGTGCGACCCATAGTGCGTCCGCCGCAACGGCGGCTGGAACACATGCTCGGGCCCCGGGTCATCGATAATCACAAGCACCACCAACCGCGGATCCTCAAACGGCCCACCCGCAATGAAACTCGAGTTGTACTGCTCTTCAAAGTACCCGCGTGAGCCACTCGGCCGACGCTTGCCCTCCGGTGGCGGACCGGTCGGAATCTCCGCGGTCCCCGACTTGCCGAAGATGCGATAGCGCCACCCCGTGTCCTCGGGATTCTTGCGCTCCATCACTGTTTCCATCTTTGAAGCCACGTGCGTCAAGACCTCACGCACCTTAACCGCAACATCCGGACGCACCACCGGCTGGAGCACATCGAGCAAGGGTTCGCCCTCGGCGAGTGCCACCAACGACAACTCGGGCAACGTCCCCGCCGCCTCGCCCGATCGCGCAAAGCAGCAAAACGCCCGCGCCATCTGGATAGGCGTCACGGCTACCTCGTGCCCGAACGCCACCGAGGTCTGCGTCCAATGCGACCACCGGCTCAACGGCGTCATGATCCCCGCCATCTCGCCCGGTAAACGAATCCCCGTCTGCTCGCCAAACCCGAACATGCTCAGCATCGCCCGAAGCTCGGCGGGTTCGATCCGCTCGGCCCCTTGGATCATGCCGATATTGGAAGAGTTCACGAGCACTTCTGACCACGCCATCTTCGGCCTTCTCGTCACGTCCTCGATCGACCGACCATAACTCGTGAGCCAGAACCCGTTGTGCGTGTTAAACACCTCCGCCGGATCAACAAGCCCGGCTTGCGTCACCGCAGCCCACACAAACGGCTTGAACGTCGACCCCGGTTCATACAGATCCTGCACGCATCGGTTGCGCGAGGTCGCAGGGTGCTTCTCGCGAAACTCATCGGGTGGAAGTGTGACGTACCGAGGGCTATTGGGCCCAGGCGTCGGCATGCCCATGCCGCGCGGCGCGCCCTTGTCTTCCCATGGGTACTCCACGATCCCATCGATCTCGCGCACGAGATCGGTCATCGCGAGCACCTCGCCCGTGCGCGGATCGAGCATGACCAATCGCCCGCCGACCGCGTCGGCGTCGTAGATGCCGCGCCAGAGTTCTTCTTCAGCGATGCGTTGCAGTTCGAGATCGATCGAAAGGCTGATGTCCCTGCCGTCGCTCCCGGGCGTCCAATGGCCGCGCTCGACCCACAGTGGTCGCCCCTGCGCGTCGCGCAGATACCGGAGCGAGCCGTCTTCGGACTGCAGCGCACTGTCAAGCTCAAGCTCAGCTCCAAGCCTGCCTTCGTGCTCGAACCCAACGAGACCCACGAGTCTTGAGAGCGCATCGGAAACAACCGTCTCACGGATATCGCGTTGCTCCAGATGGAGGCCTCGAACGCTCATCGCCGCGACAGCCGCGGCTTGCTCATCGCTCAAGATGTCACCAACCGCCGCGAAACGCAATGGGCCCATACCTTCGTGCACACGCGCGTCGCTCGCTTCCAGCCGTTCTTGAATCCGCTGGCGCACCTCGGCGACCGGCAACTCGATCGCATCGGCCAGTTCGTCAATCGCCTGGGCAATTTCCCGCGGCTCCAACTCGGCCAATCGCATCGGGTCGATGAACGCCCGACGACCGACCCTGCTCAGTGCAATCGGACGCCCCCGTCGATCCAGCAGGTCGCCCCGCCAGGACTTCTCGGATCGCTCGCTCAGACGCTCGCCGATAAACGCCTGCAGTTCCTGGCCTGGGGCGAGTTGGAGCTGGGTCACTCGCCCGAACGCCGCGAGCAGAATGGCGCTGAGCCCGAGCATCGCGAGCAGGCCCCAGCGATTGGCGTGGGTCGTCGGTTGCGGGGCGTCTTGTTGTTCGTTCATGTCGCGTCCTGATCGCGCGGCAAGTCTTGCCCGCCCGGCATGAGCCACGCCGGAGGTTCGTTCTGCCCGGAATCTCGCGGCCGCGCCGGCACGAGTTCGCCCAACGCATCGCCCAACAGCCTCACGTTCTCGGGGCTGGTCTGTTCGGCGATCCTCACGCGGACCCGCCGGATGCGTTCCTCGGCTTGCATGAGCTCCAGCCGCGCCTGGGCCAGCTCATGGCCCGCGCGGAGCTGCTGCTGACGCAATGTGAGCACCCCAAGCCCAGTTGCGCCGGCGGCAATCACAATGACCAGCAATCGTGCGAACACAGAACCTCCCGGCACTATGTCGGCAGACGCAGCACCATCCCCGCACGAATCGCGTCGGGATCTTTGATCGAGTTCAGCTTCATGAGTTCGCCCATCCGCTTGGTCGTTCCCAACTGCTTAGAAGCTATCTCGCTCAACGTCTCGTTCTTGGCGACGGTGTAGGTCTTGGAGGGCTCATTGGTGGACTTGTTGGTCGGCTTGCTCGGCTGCTTGGCCTCATCTGAGGTCTGCGGCTTGGGAAGCTCGCGTGCCGGCAGGCCCATCGCGACTGCGTTGGGAATCCGCAGGCGAACACCGGTACGAACCACGCCGTTCTTGCCCACGCGATCGGAGTTCCGATCGGCCAGTTTCTGCCACACCGAACCCTTGCCGTAGTAGTACTTGGCGATCTCCCAGAGCGACTCGCCGTCGGCGACAATGTGAAATACAGGCTTGGCAACGGGAGCGGGATGGCGATTGACCGGCTCGTTCTGGTCGTCTCGCGGATCGAGCGGACTCACTCGGTCCTTCTCGCGCGTGTCGACCAATGGCAGGATCGTGAAGGGCCCCTCGTTTAGTCCTCGCTCATGGGGCAGCAACTCCCGCGCCGGCCCGCTCCGGGCGAACTCGTGGAAGTCGGGGTTGCCCAGACGGAACTCCTGCGGCGGCGGAACGACCTGTTCGCCTTGATCTCGA
>JAJDDL010000218.1 GCA_029260335.1 Phycisphaerales bacterium
ATAATCCTGGCCACATTGCCACTTAGTTAATTGGACGGCTTGCCAGAACACGGGACAAATGCCTACCGCATCGCCCATATTCACATCTAGAGCTCAGCGTAATCTGGAACTCAGCGTGGCTCGTTGTTCTCAGGCTCTCCAAAGATCGCGCTGCCGATGCGGACGAGATTCGCCCCCTCTTCGATCGCAACCTCGAAATCGTGGGTCATGCCCATTGACAGAATGTTGCAACGCTTGTCGCAGGCCCCGATCCGGTGCATTTCTTCGAGCAGGTCCCGGCACCGCCCAAATACCGCCCGCGAATCCTCGGGGTTCTCACCGTGCGGCGCCATCGTCATCAGGCCTCGGAGCTTCACGTTGGCCATCGTGTCGATCTGCTCGGCGAGCGGGATCGCCGCCGGGGCCGGACAGCCGTGCTTGGTCGACTCGCCCGAGCAATCCACCTGGATCAGCACTTCGACCACGCAGTCATGCTGAAGCCCGGCCGCCTGCACTTCCTCTGCGATCCGGAGCGAATCGATCGAGTGCACCAGACGGCAGACGTCGGCTACTCGTTTGACCTTGTTGCGCTGCAGGTGCCCGACCATGTGCCAACGCGCGGTATCCGGCGGAGTCACCTCGCCTATGACGCTGTCGGCCGCCTGGCCGCGGGCGTGTTTCGCGATGGTGCCCTTGAGCACGCGCAGCCGGTCGAGGTATTCCCCGACGATCGCCGCACGCTGGGCGAGTTGCTGGACCTGGTTTTCCGCAAAGTCCCGATGCCCGTGCTCGAGCAGCGTTTTGATCTGATCGACCTCGGCATACTTGGTCACGGCGACAAGAATCACCTCCGACCCCGAACGCCCGACACGGCTTGCCGCGGCGTCGATCCGACGCTGAACCTCTCCCAACCTGTCAATTACCGATGTCAGCACGGTCATGGGGCCTCCTGCTCCCTCGTCCGGATCCAGAATCCGGCTCTCGGCGACTCCTCGCCTTGTCGCCAGCGCTTACTCGCCGACGCTCTAGGATACCGCAGAACAAGAGCAAAGAGCAACTCGACGAGTCAGAGCATAAACGCGGCCCGCTCGAATGGGCCCAACCAACTGGGAAGAACCATGAGCAATGAGCACCTAGCCCCACGAGAATCACTTATCGAAGCGGGAGAAGCCGCGCCCGATTTCACGCTGCTCGATCAGCATCGCAACGAGTGGAAGCTCTCTGACAAACTCGCCCAGAGCGACAAGGGTGTCGTGCTCTGCTTCTATCCGCTCGCGTTCACCGGCGTGTGCGGCACAGAAATGGAATGCATCAACAACGAGTTCGCGCGTTGGCACGAAACTGGGTACGAGATCGTTGGTATCTCGTGCGACTCGTTCGCTGCGAACAAGGCCTGGGCCGATCAACTCGGACTGGAGCAGACGCTCCTGGCCGACATGCATCGAATGGTGTGCAAGGCCTACGGCTTGTACTGGGCGGAACTCAATATCTCCAGTCGTGGAACGGTCGTAGTGGAAAAGACCGACGGTCGCGTGAAGTGGGCGCAGGCTCGCGAACCGGGCTCGGCGATGGATCAGGACGAGGTCTTGGCACACATGGCGTAGGAGGCCTCTTGGGGAGCAAGGAGTTTCACGATCGGCACCATCCGCTGCTGTGGCTCTGCAGGGCCGGCTTTGGTCGCGAGTCTCGTCATGCTTTTCTTCCCGGGCGAGATTCGATACGCAGGGATCGCACTGTTGGTGGTCTTCGCCGTCTTCAACGGCGTCACAGATCACGTTCTTAGAGATCGCTTCTACGAGGAACAAAGAAAAGCACGAAAGAGCTCTGACACATGACCACGTCATCCAGGCCACCTGTCGTACTTGTCATCCGTGACGGCTGGGGCCGCAATCCGAACCCCGAGCACGACGCCTTCAACGCTATCAAGCTCGCCCAAACACCCGTCGCCGACGCGCTCGAACACGACTGGCCCACCACCCTCCTCAAGACTTCGGGGCTCGATGTGGGCCTGCCCGAGGACACTATGGGCAACTCCGAGGTGGGTCATCAGAACATCGGTGCCGGGCGGATCGTCGATCAGGAGTCGGTGCGGATCACCAAGGCGTGCAGGGAAGCCAAGCTCTCGGAGATCGAGCCGCTCGTGCAAGCGATCACTGCCGCCCGGGACACCGGCCACGCGGTCCATCTCATGGGTATCAACTCCGACGCCGGCGTCCACGGCTTGCTCGAACACCTCTTCGCGCTGATCGACCTGTGCTCAAGACTCAGCGCCCCGAGCGTCTACATCCATCTGTTCACCGACGGCAGAGACACCGGGCCCTACACGGGCGTGGAGTTCGCTCGGCAGGTCGAAGCCAAGTGTGCCGAGCATGCCAACACCACCGTCGCGAGCGTTGTCGGGCGATACTGGGCGATGGATCGCGACAACCGCTGGGAGCGGGTCCAACGGGCGTACAGGCTGTTGACCGAGGGCAACTACGACCCGAGTGTCGGCAACTATGACACCGCGGTCGCCGCCATCCAGGCGTACTACGACAATCCCGATGAGGGTTTGGCCGGCGACGAGTTTGTCGCGCCGAGCACGATTGCACCCGACGGCGACTCAAGCAAGAGCCGAATCTCCAACGGCGACGCGGTCATCTTCTACAACTACCGAGGCGACCGCCCTCGCGAGATCTGCAGCGCATTCCTGCTCCCCGAGTTCCAAGGAAGCAACGAACTCAAACCAAGCCCCGACACCGGCGCCCTCGGCTTCGATCGCGGCCCCAAGCTCGACCTGCACTTCGTGCTCATGAGCGCCTACTCCGAGCGCCTGGCCCAACTCGCGCCGGTCGCGTTCCCCAAGCCCCCCAAGATGGCCGAAATCGCAGGCCAATACCTCACGCAAAAAGGCCTGACCCAGTTCCGCTGTGCCGAAACGGAAAAATTTCCGCACGTAACGTTCTTTTTCAACGACTATCGCGACGAGCCATTCGATGGTGAACGCCGGGCGATCATCCAGAGCCCGATGGTCGCGACCTACGACCTCCAACCTGAGATGAGTGCTCGCGGCGTATGCGACGCCGTGCTCGAACGCCTGCGGTCAGACGATTGCGAAGCGTTCATCGTCGTCAACTTCGCCAACGCCGACATGGTTGGCCACACCGGTAGCCTCGACGCCGCGATCCAGGCGTGCGAAACCGTCGACGCGTGTGTGGGCGAGATCGTCGACGCGACACTTGCCAAGGGCGGCTCGCTCATCGTGACCGCAGACCACGGCAACGCCGAGCAGATGTTCAATCCAACAACCGGCAGCCCCCATACCGCCCACACGGTCTACGACGTGCCGCTGATCGTCGTGGGCGATGCCATCCTGGGCCGATCCCTTCGAGAGGGAGGGAGACTCGCAGACATCCTCCCCACTGCTCTGGAGTTGATGGGTTTGGACAAGCCTCAGGCTATGACGGGCCAGAGCCTGCTGCGCTGAGCACTCCGGGCGACCATCACTCGGGCGCGAGCTCATCCAACTCGTCGAGTTCGTCGACTCCGCCCTCGAACGGAATCTCCAGCAGCCCGTCGACCCGCCCCTCGATGCGCGTCAGTTTCTTGGTCAACTCCTCGACCCGCTCGAGCAGAACCTGCGACTGTTCGGCGAGCCGCTCGACATCGCGTTCCAAGAACATCTGGTGCTCCTGGAGTTTGCTCAGATCACTTGTTCCATTGTCGCTCATGTCAGGCTCTCCAACACGATACCCTGCTGACCATGCAATGCCCCCAACAACCACCCCGTCCGCTCCGCCACGCCTCGGCGGCTGCTTTTCTCGCTCTGACCGGCACGATCGTAAGTGCCCAACAGACCGACCAAACCCAGGCTGCCGTTTTGCCCGTGCCGGGCCTGGATTGGTCGCTCAGGACCGCGAGCTTCCACCAGCCCGATGCCGAGCCTACTGACCCGTTCGCGATCGAAGACGGAGCGGATCCCACCACCCCGACTGGTCTGCCCGATTACGGCGAGCAAGGCGGCAACTGGCTCACCTTCGGCACGGGCCTGGCCTCCAACTTCACCGACGCCGAGGACGCCTACGGCTTCATCCAATACAACTACTTCATCGCCGATGACTTCGAATGGGCCATCGAACTCGGGGGCTGGGCCCTCGATGACAAGACCGACTACACCGCGGGCGTCAGCGTGAGCTCCATCTTCCGCTGGCATTTCTATCGCGACGACACCTGGACCACCTTCGCCGATGTCGGGGTTGGCATGTTGCTCGCAGGCCACAAAGTCCCCGACGACGGCACGAACTTCAACTTCCTGCCGAGAGTCGGGTTTGGTGCGACCTATCGCCTGGGCGAGTCCAGGTCCCGGCTCATCGGCGGCCTGCGATGGCACCACATCTCCAACGCCCGCATCCAGGGCAACGACTCCAACCCAGGCCGAGACTCGGCGATGCTCTACCTGGGCGTCACGATCCCGTTCTAGCTGCCCTCGAGTGCTTGAGTCTTGCGGTCCAGCACGATATCCCACGCATTCTCGAAGTATGCGTAGGTCTCATCCCAGTGAGCTCCGTCGCCAAAGCCCAGATGGGTAAGCGTGACAACCGTGCGATCGCCTTCCAACGCATCAAACTCCACCACGACCCATGTGCGCTTTGCACGCGACTCAGGCTGTGTCGGCGGTGCATTCCACGAGAAGCTCAGCATCCGATCAGGGATATAGCTCAAGATCTGACACCCATTACTTCCAACTTTGCCATCGAAGAGCCACTCATAGCGACCACCGATCAACAGTTCGATGTTCGCGCGAGCACCTGGATTGGCCATGGAATATGTCCGGAGCCATCCCTCACTGGACGCCCAAGCCGCAAAGACCTCGGCCACCGGCGCAACTACTTCCGCCCTCTTCACGATGGAGCGTGGCGTTGATCCACCTGCGACGAAGAGCGTGGTGTCGATCGAATCGCTCATAGTTTCCCCCG
>JAJDDL010000219.1 GCA_029260335.1 Phycisphaerales bacterium
GGGTAGGTGGTAGATGGTGCGGCCCTGCTCGTCCTGATCGACGCGCCAGGCGAGGCCGAAGCCGGTGGGCGAGCCGTCATTGGTCGGATGGTCCTTGAAGAGCTCACGGCGCGAGTCGTCAGTGAGATAGTCTTCGCGTGAGAGCCCGTCGGCGTAGCGGACGATGTCGCCTGGGGTCATGAGAAAGCCCGCACCGGCCCACTTGTAGCTTGGGTCGGTGAAGAGCGCGTTCTGCAGGCTGCCCTGGTCGTCGAGGGCGTAGAAAGAGCAGCGATTCTCGATGATCTGCGCGGTTTGGTTGGGAACCGTGGCGTGCAGGTCGAGCGGCGTGATGACCTCTTGCTCGATGATCTGAAGGAATGGATCGCCTGTGGCTCTTTCCAGGACCAGCGCGATTGCGCTGTAGGCGGCGGTGTTGTACGAGGCTTGCTCGCCTGGCTCGGATTCGATCTGGGTCGTCGCCAGGTTTTGGGCGAATGACTCGGCGGTTTCGTAGTGCTCCAGTGTGTTGTACCAGCGTGAGCCAATATCTTCCCAGCCGCTCTGGTGGTTGGCGAGATGTCGGAGCGTGACATTGTCGGCGTTGGGCAGTTCCGGGGTGAATCGGGCGATGGGTTCATCGATATCGACGATTCCCCGTTCGGCGAGGCGCATCATGGCGGCGGCGGTCATTGTTTTGCTGATGCTGCCGATGCCGAAGAGCGTGTGTTCGGTTGCCGGGACTTGGAGTTCGACGTTTGCCAAGCCAAAGGACTCTTCCCAGACGACCTGGCCGTTGATGGAGACCGAGACGCCGCAAGCTGGCGCCTTGGATTGTTCCATGATCTTGCGGACTTGCGTTCGGGCCGATTCGATGGCCTCTTCTGGGGCGAGTTGAGCGGAGGCGGTCGTGGACAGCAGGGCGAGGGCTATCGCGTTGGCCGACCATTTGCGGAACATGTGCTCTCCAGGTGTGGGCTGTGATCTGCTCTACCTGCGGGACGAGGCGCTGGTTTCACGATCTACGCGCTGGGAGCCAAGGCGTCGGCCTCGATTTCAACGAGCATGTCTGGGTCGATGAGTTTGGAGACCTCGACCATGGTCATGCATGGGAGGTGGCCTTCGAAGAACTGCTTGTGGGCGGTGCCGAAGGCGTGGGCTTGGGCGATGTCGGTGACGTAGAGGCGGACGCGGAGGATGGCGGCTTTGACCAGGCCCAGCTCTTGCAGGGCATTCTCGATGATCTCGTAGCAGCGCGCGGTCTGGGCGCTTGCATCGCTTGGGGCGAAGGTGGAGCCGTCGTCTGCGATGGGCGCGGTGCCACCGAAGAGGACAAGATTGCCGACACGAATTGCGCGGCAGTAGCCATACTTGCGCTCCCAGGGGGATTGTGAGTGGATGCGTTGGAGGTCCATGGTTTGCTCCTATAGAGGCTTGGGCTTGGGCTCGAGATGGAGCCTGGGCTTTGTGGGTGCGGGGAGTGGTAGGGATCTTCGCCGCGATTTGCGGGCGATGCTCGATTCGGACTGAACGCAGGAGGCGTCATGGCACAGAACTACGCTCGGCTGGGGTTGGTGACTGGGTTGGCCACGGGGTTGATGTTGGCGGAGGATTCGGCTGGGCAGGCTCCGATGGGGCCGCTCCGGGGTCTGCATGGGTCCGGGCCGTTTGGGCTGATGCGGGCGGCGGATCTTGATCGCGACGGGCGAGAAGAGTTGCTTGTGGAGGATGGGCGAGGGCATCTGGTGCTGATCGAGCCTCGGCTTCGGACGCAAGAGCGGGTGCCGGAGCGGGTGATTTCGCTTGCGTATGCCGATCTGCGGGATTTGGCGGTGGGTGATCTGGATCGCAATGGCACGCTGGAGATCGTGAGCGTGGGCGATGATGTGATCCGCTGGCATCAGCGGGCGCAGGCGGGCGATCCGGGTGGCGGCGGTCAAGTGACCGCGGGTTGGGACACGCATGAGCTCGCCGCGAGCGCGCAGGTTGGCGTTGTGGCGCTGGGGGACGTGGATCGCGATGGGGATCTGGATTGTTTGACGGCGGACCCGACGGGGTTGGATCTGCTTTGGTATCGCAATGACACGCCGGATGAGTCGGTGGCGTTTGCGCCCTCGATCACGATTGCGATCGGTGCGCGGGTGGTGTCGCTTGCGGTTGTGGACGTGAACGCTGACGGGTGGCTGGACGCCTTGAGTTTGTCGGCGCAAGGGTTGGGCGTGCATCTGCGTGATGTCGGTTTGGACTCGTTCACGTCGGCGTTTGTGGATGTGGGGATGGCGGACGCGCGCCATCTGCGCGTGCACGATGCGGATGGCGATGCGGATGTTGACGTGCTTGTGGTTGGTGATGACGGCGCGAGTTTGGCGGTCAATGCCGACGGATTGGGCGGCGCATGGACGGTTTCTGACATTGCCTCGGGGCTGCTGACGCCAAGGCGGGGGTTTGTCTCGGACATGGACGATGACGGCGGTGTCGATTACGTGAGTGAGTGCGATGGACAGGCGATCACTTGGCTTCCCGATGCCTCGGGCGTGGGCGCGGTGATGTACAACTTGGCGGTCCGGGGCTATGGGCCGACGGCGGTGTTCGATATGGATGGGGACGGCGACGATGATGTCGTGGGTGCGCTGACCACCGGGCCCTTGCTCTGGCGGGAGAACCTGGTGATCCATCGGAGCGTGGTGCTTGGTGATCGCGCGGACATCGAGATCGAGGTGAATGGCGCGTTCAATATCACGTCGGGAGATCTGGATGGGGATGGGGACGCGGACTTTGCAGCCGCGGCTTTTAATGATGACGTGATCTCGTGGCACGAGAACTTGGGCGGGGGCGTGTTCTTGGCGCATGAGGTGCTCGCGGGGACCAATGGGCCGGTGTCGGTGATCTGCGCGGATCTGGACATGGATGGGCGGTTGGATCTCGCGAGCGCATCGACCAACGACAGCACGATTCACTGGCATCGCAATCTGGGGGGCGTACCGCCGACGTTTGAGACGCGGGTGGTGAGCACGGATGCGGGCGGGGTGTTCTCGATCAGCGCGGGGGACCTGGATCGTGATGGGCGTATCGATCTGGTCTCGGCGGAGAAAAACGTCGATCGGGTGCGGTGGTTTCGCAATCAGGATGTCAACGGCGCAGTGGAGTTCACGGCGGGACTCGTGAAGAACGGCGTGCGGGGGGCGTTTCATGTGCACGTGGCGGATGTGGATGGGGACGCGTGGCCGGACGTCCTGAGTGCCTCGCGCGATGATGACTCGGTTCGGCTGCTGCGGAATCTGGGTGGGGACCTCTCGTCGTGTCAGACAATTGTGCTGACGACTCGGGCGGGAGGCGCGGCGTGCGTGCATAGTGCTGACATGGATGGGGACGGGGATATAGACGTTGTGAGCGCGTCTCGAGACGACGGCGGGGTCCGTTGGTTTGAGAATGATGGAGCGTCGCCGCCCGCGTTCTTTGAGCGAACCATTGACAGCGCGGTGCCGGGCGCGACGTGGGTGCGGGCGGCGGATCTCGATGGGGACGGTGACTTCGACCTGGCGTGTGCGGCACGCGAGAACGGAGTTACCTACACGTACATCAATGATGGCGGCGCGGTGCCGAGCTTTGCGCGGCGTGGGCTTGGGGAGCCCGCGGACATGGTGTCGTGTGTGGAGCCGGCGGATGTGGATGCCGATGGGCGGGTCGATCTGGCGATAGCTGCGGTGAGTGTGGACTTGCTCGCGTGGTATCGGAATGAGGGCGGGGCGTTTGCGCTGAACGCGTCGTCGATTGCGCCGGAAACGGTGCCGGCGTGGGGTGTTGCGGGCGTGCTCCAACTGGACACGACGAACCGGGCGAGAGCGGGAGGGAGCGAGATCGACTTCCTGAGCGTGAGCCTGCGCTTTGAGGATGATGAACAGCAGGCGCTGACGACCGAACAGCTCGCAAGGCTTGTCCAACGGTTGAGTCTGCATGAAGACGATGGGAACGGCGAGTTCGATCCGGTGCTTGATCTGGAACTCACGGGGCTTGAGACCGTGGAGTTGCTCGATGGTGTGTTTGAGTTCGACGTACCCGAGAGCGCACGCGTGCTTGCGGCAGGGCAGACGCGGAGGCTCTTTTTCGTGTTGCGGATGGCAGAAGGTGCGGGCACTCAGGACCCGCATGGGTTTGCGGTGTTCATCACGGGCCACGGCGCGGTGCATGGGCATAACGGTTCTGCGATCTGGCTCGAGGATGACCGGGTGGTGGGCACGCCGATCATCCAGGCAACGTGTCCGGCGGATATGACCACAACGGACGATCCGGATGATCCGAACTACGGCGTGCCGGACGGTGTGATTGACCAGATGGACTTCTCGTTTTACACCATGCTCTATGACGCCATGGACCCGGGAGCGGACCTGACGTCGACCAACGATCGCTCGGACCCGATGTACGCCATTCCGGATGGCGTGGTCGACTCTCAGGATCAGTTCTTCTATCTCGACCGCTACAGCGAGGGCTGCTAGACCTTCGCGCGGGTCGACCCTCCGGGGGCGTCGTTATCGCGTGCGGGTTGCCCCTGGCTTTTGGCTCGCGGCAGGCTCGATCAGCGCTTGGAATAACGGCTGGGGCGCGGTTATCGGCGGGCAGTGCTGCTTTGCTTCTAGATTTCTCGAATTGGTCCCGGTCTTCGGCTACCTTGTGGGCGGAGACCGCTTTCGCTGCGCGCGCATGCGCACAAAGACCTTACAGATTCTGGAGGAAGACCCATGTTTCGCAAGATTGCTACCGCCGCCTGTCTGCTGACCATGACCGGCCTGGCGGGCACGACCCAGGCCCAGGAGCTCACGTCGACGCGCGTGCTCAACGGGCTCAGCCTGGCGTTGTATGTGACCCATTCGCCGGCGGATCCGGATCGGATCTACATCGTCCGCCAGCGCGGGATCGTCAACGTGTACAACCTCGTGACCGAAGAGCTGGATGTGTTCCTGGATCTGACGGGCACGGTCTCGACGAGCGGCAACGAGCGGGGGCTGTTTACGCTCGCGTTCCACCCGGACTTTGAGAACAACGGGTTCTTCTACGTGGATTACACGCGGCAGCAGGGCGGGAATCACCCGACAGTGATCGAACGTTACACCGCGATCGACGCGGACACGGCCGATGAGTCCAGCGCGACTCCGGTTCTGACCTTCACCCAGGACTTTTCGAATCACAACGGTGGGTGGTGCGGCTTTGGACCCGATGGCCATCTTTACATCGGCACGGGCGACGGCGGGAGCGGCGGCGATCCGAATCAGCGTGCGCAGAACCTCAACTCGTACCTCGGCAAGATGCTCCGCATTGACATCGATGGTGATGATTTTCCGAATGAGCCAAACCGGAACTACGCGATCCCCGACGACAACCCGTTCGTGGGCGAGCCGAATGTGCGTGAGGAGATCTGGGCGTACGGATTGCGGAACCCGTGGCGTGCGGGCTTTGAACGCGGCACGGGCGACCTGTATATCGGCGACGTCGGCCAGGACGCACGCGAGGAGATTTCCTGGCAGCCCGGGACAAGCAAGGGCGGCGAGAACTACGGCTGGCGCTGCTACGAGGGTACCAGGGTCAATAACCGGACCGGCGATTGCGATCCGCTGCCGGACCCGGTTGTGTTCCCGATCCACGAGTACAGCCACACCGGCGGCGTCTGCTCGGTGACCGGTGGGTACAGCTATCAGGGCGCGTCGATCTCGGGCCTTGAGGGAACGTACTTCTTCACCGATGTGTGCAACAACCAGATCTGGAGCTTCCGCTGGGACGGCACGAACTTGACCGAGCTCACCAATCGCACGTCGGAACTCGCTCCGGACGTCGGCTCGATCAACAGCATCGTGTCGTTCGGCGAGGATCATGCCGGTGAGATGTACATGATCGGTGGCGGCGAGGTCTTCCGCATCGAGAAGGTCCGCTGCGGTGCGGACATCGATGGGGATGACGATGCGGACGCGGATGATTTCTTCGACTTC
>JAJDDL010000220.1 GCA_029260335.1 Phycisphaerales bacterium
AAAGCCGCCGGTGTGGATCGGTTTGTCCAGATCTCAGCCCTCGGCGTGCGCGACGAAGCACCCACCCCTTACTTCCAAAGCAAGTTCGATGGCGAGATGGCCCTTCGCAAAAGCGGTCTCGCGTGGACAATCCTCCGCCCAAGCATGATCCTGGGCGAGGGCTCAGAGTTCGTGCGGATGGCCCAAGGTTGGGTCAGCGGCAAAGAAATCCCACACCTGTTCGTGCCCTACTTCCAACGACACGTCGGCGGCCCGCCGGTCCCGGGGCTCGCCAAGCTCGAGAACGCGAAGATCCAGCCGATCGCAGTCGAAGACGTAGCCAAGGCGGTGGCCGAGTCGCTCACACGCGAGCAGACCATCGGCGAGCTCTACCACCTCGTCGGCCCCGAGATCATGACCCTGCCCGAGATCCTCACGAAGATCAAAGACGCGACGCCGTTGGCCAAGGACCTGCCGATGGTGCCGATGCCGCACACGGTGGCGGCGGGGATCGCCAAGGTCGCCCAAGCCGTGGGATTGCGCGATGCGCTGCCGTTTGATTATGGAATGGCGATGATGGCGGGTGAAGACTCGGTTGCGTCGCTTGAGAAAGTGGCGGCTGATTTCGGATTCGGCATGCGTTCGACCACGATCGTCTAAAGCCTGTCTGCAAACTTGGTTGTGCAAGTAATCTTCACGTCGCTCCGCTCGACGTGTACCCTCACGCGACCCATGCCGAGAAACGACACAAATTATCGATCACTCCTGCGCTAGTTCCGTGAACATTTAACACGACACGGCGCATGGCCCGACGGATATAGCTATCGACTGCACATGAAGGAGCATCATGGCCGGATTACCGGCTACTTTGCCCTCCTGGATCTGTTCGCCCTCTGCTGAATGGAGCCATCGACCGATCGCGAGCCCGCTTGCGGTCGGGGCCCTTCCTTGCGCCAATACGGGCCCAGGCCGATTTCCGGGGGCATTCTTGCGACATCTGCCGGTGCCCGCTACACACATCCCCCGGCGAGCCCCGATACAGTCTGGCTCATGCCTCTCTACAGATTCAACCCGGAGTCCCCATGGCCCTGAAGTACGAAGCCCGCCTTTTAACCCACCTCGCCGACGAGAAATACGCCGAGCGGCACATCGCCCTGCTCGCAGAAGAACTCCGCGTCGACGACCTCGAGGAGTTCAAGAAAGCCGTTTTCCAGCTCGCCGACGAAGGCAAGCTCCTGCTCGATGAACAGGGCCGCGCGAGCCTGCCGAGCATCGAAGATCTGCCCGAGATCCTTGAGGGCGAGTTCCGCCGAGCCCAGGGCGGCTTCGGCTTCGTCGAACTCGATCGCAAGACCAAGGAAAGATCCGTGTTCGTCCTCGGCCGCGACTCGGGCGACGCGATGAGCGGCGACAAGGTCCGCGTCCGCGCCTGGCGCGACAAGGGCCGCGAACGCCGGGGCGATTTCAACCAGAAACAGTTCAAGGGCGAGGTCGTCGAGATTCTCGAACGCAAACGCACCACGTTCAGCGGCGAGGTCATGAAATCTGGCGGCCAATGGCTCGTCCAACCCGACGGCAAGCTCCTGCGCGACCCGATCGTCGTGCGCGATGCCGAGGCCAAAAACGTCAAACCGGGCGACAAGGTCATCGTCGACATCACCGACTTCCCCGAGGGCAACGAGCTCGCCGAGGGCGTGATCTCCAAAGTGCTCGGCGAAGCCGGCATGCCCGATGTCGAAACCCACGCGATCATCCTGGCCCACGACCTGCCAGGCGAGTTCTCCGACAAGGCCCTCGACCAGGCCCGCGAACAAACCCGACGCTACGAGACCGAGATCGGCAAGTTCTTGGGAGGCGAGGCCTTCGAAGGCCGCGCAGATCTCACGGGCGAGTTCATCTGCACGATCGACCCGCCCGACGCCAAGGACTACGACGACGCATTAAGCATCGAGAAACTCAAAGACGGCTGGCGCGTGGGAATCCACATCGCAGACGTCGCACACTTCATCGATCCCGAAACGCCCTTGGACGTAGAAGCCAAGGACCGGGCCAACTCGTGCTACCTGCCGCGGCTGGTCATCCCGATGCTCCCGGAGATCCTCTCCAACGGCATCTGCTCACTCCAAGAAGGCGTCGAGCGATACGCCAAATGCGTCTTCGTCGAGTACGACAAGCAAGGCCGGGTGCGCAACGAGCGGTATTGCCAGTCGATCATCAAAAGCGCCAAGCGTATGACGTATCTCGAAGCTCAGGCACTGATCGATGGCAACGAAGAAGAGGCCAAGAAGCACGCCAAGACCGAGCCCAACTACTCGCCCAAGCTGCTCTCCACGCTCCAGGAAATGAACACGTGCGCCAAGGCGATCGAACGCAGGCGTGACGACCAGGGCATGATCCACCTCGACCTGCCCGACGCCGAGTTGATCTTCGACGACGAGGGCAGGGTCATCGACGCCGAGCCCGAGGACAACGCGTACACCCACACGCTCATTGAAATGTTCATGGTCGAGGCCAACGAGGCCCTCGCACGCCTTTTCGAGCGATTGCATGTACCGGTGCTCCGGCGCGTCCACCCCGAGCCCACGCCGGGCGCGAGCGATTCGCTTCGAAAGGTCGCGATGGTCGCGGGCTATCGCATCCCCGAGAACCCCACACGCGAAGAACTCCAAGGGCTCTTGAAAGCAACCTACGGCAAGCCCGCCGCCCGCGCCGTCCACATGGCCGTGCTCCGCACACTCACCAAGGCCGAGTACAGCCCCGCGCTTATCGGCCACTTCGCCCTCGCAAGCAGCGCCTACGCCCACTTCACGAGCCCCATCCGACGCTACCCCGACCTCACGGTCCACCGCGCCCTTGCCGAGTACCTCAAACGCACAGACAACGGCGAGTCGCCTCCCGATTCCGAGAAGGCCTGGAAAGTCCTCGGCGACAAGATGATGGACACCAAGGTGTGCATCCCCGAAGAGGACCTCGTCACCCTCGGCCGTCATTGCTCAATGCGCGAAACCGAAGCCGAAGCCGCCGAGCGCGAGTTGCGTCAGTTCCTCGTCCTCCAACTGCTCGCCGAGAAGATCGGCGAAGTCCTCGACGGCGTCATCACCGGCGTCTCCACCCGCGGCGTGTTCGTCCAGATCGACAAGTACCTCGCCGACGGCATGATCAAATCCACGGATCTGCCAGGCGATACCGCCCGCTCCAACAAGCCCCCCAAATGGAAGATCGACGATCGCACCGGCGCACTCATCGACATCCACAGCGGCCGGGGCTTTTCCATGGGCGATCGCGTACGAGTGCGCATCGCCGCGGTCGACCTCGCCGCACGCCAGATGGACCTCGTCGTCGACGACCCCAACAGCCGAGCCGCGGGCAAGGCCAAAGGCGGGCTCTTGATCGGCCAAGACAGTCTCGGCGGCGGCATGGGCGGCGGCCAGGGCGCCGGCTTCGGCGATATCAGCAAGATGACCGGCGGGGCGCGGCGCAGTCGCAAGAGCAAGCAGCGGGACAAGGGCAAGAAGGACTATCGCAAAGACAAGAAGGGTCGCTAGCACGAAGCGGCGAGTTTAGATTCGCAGGGACTGCGTGCTAGAGCCGCCAAGCACCTTCATCCTGATTCCCCCTCGGCAACACCACCGTCCAAACCTGCCGCACAACATCCTCTCCCTCATCATCCACCGTCCGTACCACGACCCGCGCATACCCCCGATCCGTCCGCTTCGAGCCCTTCACCTCCACCACCTCCGCCTCGGCGTGCAGCGTCATCCCCACCACCACAGGCTTGAACAACCGCACCTCATCCACCGCCATCCCAATCAAAGGCGTCGACCCAAACGGCTTAGCCTCCACCATCAGCCGCATCGTCAGTGATAACGTGTGCCACCCACTCGCGACCAGCTCGCCAAACGGCGCGTCCTTCGCCGCCTGCTCGTCGGTATGCATCGGCTGCGGATCGAACGATTGCGAATAGGCGATGATATCCTCGCGCGTGATCAACTCGCTCGCGGTCACGCAGCGCTCGCCGACGGAGACGTCCTCAAAGAACCTCGGATCACTCATCATGACTCAAGCGTAGCGGAACTCGAGAACCAATCGCAGGCCAGTGCGTGGATTCTCAGAACCGGCGTGCAGGCCGACAGTTGCGTTCGGGACGCACCACGCCAAAGCAAAGAAAACACCACCGAAACTCGGTGGTGTTCTGGGTTTGAATCAGCGCCGCGCGGACTAGCGCCTTCGTGCAGATCCCGCCGCAAGGCCAGCAATGCCAAACATGGCGAGCGCAGCCGGTCCTGGAACAACGAAGGTGATGTTGTCTAGAGCCAAGAAGTTCCCTGTGCCATTCTGCTGGTCAACATCAAGAGATGACAAACCAACGAATCCCGCCAAGCTCGTATTCGTAACCACGCCATTCACGACTGGCACGGCTTGGCTGATCGAACCGCCCGCGGTGAAGTTTCCGGTGAAAAGCAACGTACCGTTGCCGTCACTGAAGCCGCCGATCGAATCAACATTGAGGGCGTCGAAACTTGAACCAAAGATGTTTGTGAAGGTGATAGTTGTACCCGGGGCCCCGTTCTGCATGAACACAACGTCATCATCGGCTGCATCAAAGCCGCCTTGGTTATTGTCCAAAGTGAATACCGAGGGAGCAATCACCTCGTATTGCCAATCGCCTTCTGTGTACACGAAGCCAACATCGCGAAACGTATTGCCACCATCCCCATCTGTACCGTTGAAGGTCACAACATCCGCGGCTGCTGATGCACCAGCCACCGCGACCAACAGAATCGCCTTCTTCTTCATTTCTCTTCTCCCGTGAAACTTACCTCAGCAGGTCCAGAATACCCGCCCACGTACCGGTAACTCAAGGATGTTTTGCCGATGCCACAGAAAAGCCGCCGCTTTGGACCGAGAACCAAGGATCCCCGGGGGCACCGAGAGAGGCGTCCTACCGGCGTAGGAACTATTTAGGGCAGATTGAGCTTCGAATGACAGTGCGCATCTGCTCTAACTTGCCCAGTCTAACCCTTCAGGGAGCGAGTTGAAATTCTCACAGCCATCGGCCGTCACCGCCACCATGTCCTCAATCCGGATCCCGCCCACCTTATACCCATACAATCCAGGCTCCACCGTCAGCACATCGCCCACAAGCAACGCAGGCCCGCCAAAGTCAAGCAACGGCGGCTCGTGCACGTCCAGACCGATGCCATGCCCGGTGCCATGCGGCATCCGGATCGAATCATCATTCCGCCCCTCGTGCAAGCCCATGTGATACCCGCGCGCCTCGATCACTTTCACAACCGCGCGATGCACGTCTTCACCTGTCGCGCCGGCACGCGTCGCGGCGATCCCGGCGACCTTGGCCTCTTGTACCACCGTGTGCATGTTCTGGATCTCATCGGGAATCTCGCCGTGCACGACCGTGCGTGTGCAATCGCCGCAGTATCGGCTGGCCTTGTTCTTGGGGAAGATGTCGATGATGACGGTCTCGCCAGTCTTGAGTTCGCCCGCCCCGCGATTATGACAGTCCGCGCCTTCGGCTCCGCCCGCCACGATCGAGTCGGCGTTCTCATACCCCTCGCGCAACAGGAAAATGTCGATCTCTGAACGCACCCGCTCAGCCGTAAGCGCCTTGCCTCCAACCTGCAACACCCCGCCGCTGCCCGCGGTCGCGTTGGCAACCATCTCGCACGCATAGCGCATCACCCGTTCGGTCATCGCCTGAGCATCGCGCAGATGCTGAAGTTCTTGCGCATCCTTCTGGCGTTGTTCGTAGAGCCCAAGCTCGGGGTCATAGACAACCTCGACCCCGGCTTTGGCGATGTGATCGGTAAACACCAAGGGCGTGGTCCGATGCGCCCGCACACGCGTCACGCCCATGCGCTTCAACGCCTCGCCGGTTGCTTGTGCGGTCGCGGTCTCCCGGTCGCCGCTAAGCCCGCCCGAGGGCTCGAAGTCTTTGGGGCACGCAACGTTGTCGGCCCGCGCGTGCTGCTTCGCCCGATCCATCTCGATATCCCGAATAATCAAGAGCGATTCGCCATCGCCCCCAATCACGTCGATGATCGCCGCAGGATCGCCCACGCCGAAGCGAATCCGGCGATAGAACGCGGCGTTGATCTCAGAAATCCCGGCGTACAGCGTCGCTTCGGACATCGTCTTCCTCCTGGCATCTTCGAACCCACGATTCTACGAGCAATCCCGCCCCACGCCGAGCCCCGCGCCAAGCCCCGCATCCAGAACCGCCTCGACCAACCGGTCCACATCCGCTCGGCGGGTCCGGAAGTTGACGATGCACGCACGCAACGCGAACCGCCCATCCAGAGCCGTGGGCGACATGAACAGATCCCCCCGAGCGACGACGGCATCGAGAATCTGGCGATTCAGCGCCTCAATCGACGGCTCGTCCTGCTCTCCAACGCCAGACTCGGGCACATACCGAAAACACGTCACACTCAGCCCCGAGCCCATCACCTCCAGCCTCGGCTCATTGGCGATCCGCTCATCCAGATACTCGCGCAACGCGATGTTGTCCTCCAGCCGCCGAGCGATCGCGTCCATCCCCCGAGCCTTCAAGATCATCCAGACCTTCAACGCCCGGAACCGGCGCGAGGTCTCGAGCGATCGATCAAAGTAGGCGTACCGCTCATCGTCCTCGGTATTGCTGACCGCCGTGTAGTCCGCATGCACCGACATCGCCTCGACCATCGCCATGTCATCGCGCACAAGCAGGCATCCACAATCCAACGGCGTGAACAACCACTTGTGCGGATCGAGCGAGAGCGAATCCACCCGCGCGAACAGCTCTCGAAGCGCGGCGTGCGATTCGGTCAACGCTGCCGCTGCGCCGTACGCCCCATCCACATGCATCCACACCGGTGCGTCTCGTAACGCGCTCGCAATACCCGCAATCGGATCAATCGCGCCGGTGTTTGTCGTGCCCGCAGACAAACACACGCACGCCGGAACCAGACCCGCCTCGCGATCACGCTCGATCTGCTCAATCAACGCACCGGGCATCATTCGATACGCTTCATCCACCTCGATCGTCCGGATATGCGCCTCGGCGATCCCCAACACAATCGCCGCCTTTTTCGAACTGAAATGTGTCTGGTCGGTGAGGTAGACCGTGAGCCGCTCGCGTCCGCACTCTTCACGAACCTCGGCGTTCCGCAGCGCCGTCGCGATCCCGCTGAAGTTCGCCATCGAGCCGCCGGAAGTCAGATACCCATGGGGCGGACCAAACCCCACAGCTTCAGAGAGCCACCCCACTACCGTCCGCTCAAGCTGCACCGGGATCGGCGCAGATCGCCACGCCGGCAAGTTCTGATTCAGCGCCGAGGCGATCGCGTCTGCGAGCACGCCCACCGGATCGACCGAGGAGCTGACATACCCAAAGAACCCTGGATGCCCATTCCGCCGAGACCCCGGAATCACGATCCGCTCGCAAACATCGAGAATCGAAGGCACATCCAGCCCAACTCTCGGCAACGGTTCATCCACCAACGCCCGCGCCTCAGGCCCGGTCATCGTCGGCGTGATCGGGCTCTTGCACTCGGCTTCGAGCGACTGGATCACCAACTCCATCGTCCGCGCGCCCAACGCACGCAACTCACCCGCATCGATATCAAACCACTCTTCACTCAACGCATCCGCTCCCATGGGAATCCCGCGCCGATCACCTCAGGCCTGTCCTGCACAAACCCCACAAGAAACTCAAACGCATCCACCAGCCGCGGCCCCGGACGATTGAACATCTGATTCCCATCCACGATCGCGACCTGCCCTTGCTTCACCGCCGGCAGCTCCGAGAACCACTCCTCGCCCCAAAGCCGGCGTGCCTCGCTCCGCGCCTGCTCAAGCGTCAGCCCACATGGCGCAATCACCAACAACTCGGGCCTCGTGCGCACAAACTCCTCAATCGGCACCCGAATCGACGCCCCCGCCAAACGCGACCCGGCCTGCATCCCCGCCCCGACGCCGCCCACTTCGGGATCGCGCGTTGGATTCAGCGGATGCCGCCCCCCGGCTCGCTCGATCATCTGCACGTTCCAATGCCCCGCGACGTAGACCGGATCGGTCCACTCCAAAAAACCCACAACCGGGCCATCTACGTAAGGATTGACAAACTCCTGAGCCCGCCAAAGCCGCTCGCGAAGCTTGACCATCTCCTCTTGAGCACGCTCCTCGACGCCCATCCGCTCGCCCACGCGAAGCAAGTCATCGAGCACATCCTCGATCGACTGGGAGTTCAGACTCAGGACCTCCGGCTCATGCCCGGTGGAACCCTTGAGTTCCCGGACGACTTTCCGCACCGATTCCAGATCGATCGAGCAAACCGAGCACAAATCCTGCGTCAGAATCAGATCCGGCCGCAGTTCTTCGAGCACTCGTGCGTTCAGGTCGTAGAGGGATTTGCCCGAGGCCAGTTGGCCAGAAACCTGCCGATCGATCGCCGCGGCGTCGAGACCTAAACCAGGGTCAAACTGGGTTCGCGGCGTGGTCAGGACCGGCAGATCCAGATTCGGGGGAAAGTCGCATTCGTGGCTGACGCCCACGAGGTCACCCCGTCCGCCGAGCAGGCAGACGGTCTCGGTGGCACTGGGCAGGAGGCTAACGATGCGCATGGTGCAGATTGACGCGTCGCGTCG
>JAJDDL010000023.1 GCA_029260335.1 Phycisphaerales bacterium
GGCGAAGCAGAACGCGGGAATGAAGAAGACCGGGCTGAGCGCCAATATCGCCAACATCCTCAGGCCCACGGCACTGCCGCCAGTGGTGATCACTCCCGCCGACACACTCCCAAGTACCCAACCCGTGTACGCCCTCAAGCCAATGCCGAGTCTGCTCGGCGGCGACCTCGTCCACCATCGCACCGCAAGGCCGAGCAACATCGGCAGCACAAAGAGCACGAATGCCAACGTGAGACCCAAGGTGACGAGCGAGCTCGTCCCTGAGTACGAATACACAATCGTGACAATCACGAAGTAGAGCACGCTTGCAATCATGCTGTTCAGAATCACGACCTTCGGCCCTGCCTTGGGTGCAAACCGCGAGCAGCTTCCTGCGTCGCCTGATTCTCACAGGATACTCCCGCCTTGAGATCACGCGAGCAGATGTCCTTCCAGGCAGCCGTTCGGTGAACTACGCGATTGAAGCCCCGCCTTCATGGAACACAAAGCCCCGCCGCACCTAACCTCTCGATCGGCCACTGCCGAATATGACCACAGAGTACCACCGACGCCATGACCCCAATCGATCCATCCGAGCTCACCCGCACCGAGTCCATCGAGTTCCTCCTCGAGATCGGTCGCGATCTGCACCAGGCCGGCACCCCGGCCCACCGGCTCGAGGAGACGCTCGAAGCAATCGCCGCCCAGCTCGGCATGGAGGCCCAGCTCTTTTCCACGCCCACGAGCCTGCTTGTCGCGATCGGCCCGGTCGCCCAGCAACGCACCTACCTCCTCCGCGTCGAGCCCGGCATGGTGGATCTCGAGCGACTCTCGCTTGTGGACGGCGTCGCAGGCCGCGTGGCCCGAGGGGAGATCAACCCCCGCGAGGGTGTCGAACAGCTCCGCGAGATCGAGATCCGCCCGCCCCGATACCCGCGCTGGCTATCGGCGTGCTGCTTCGGCATCGCCTCGGCGAGTGCCGCGGTCTTCTTCGGCGGGGGCCTGGTCGATCTCGGTGTCAGCGGCCTGCTCGGCATCCTCGTCGGGTTCATCACGGTCTTTCTCGCCGAGCACCGCCGTTTCGCACGGGTGGCGGACGCGGGTTGCGGCGTGGTCGTCGCCGCCGGGGCCCTGCTGTTTGATCGATATGTCGAGAACATCTCGGTCTACCTGGTGACACTCAGTGGTTTGATCGTCCTCATCCCCGGGCTGACGCTCACGCTTGCGGTGAACGAGCTTGCGACGCGCAACCTGGTCAGCGGGGCGGCCCGCGTCGCCTACGCCGCGACGATCGTGGTTTCGATCGCATTTGGCGTCGCGATTGGAACGCAGGTCGAGAAGCTGTTGCCTCTGGGATTGCAGGAAGACCCCGATCCAATTGCGCCGCTCTGGAAGTGGCCCGTGCTCGTGCTCGCGGCCCTGGCGTTCACGATCCTGTTTCGAGCGCGCCCGGCGTCATTCTGGCCGATCGCGTTCATGGGCGCCATCGGGGTTGGCTGTGCGCAGCTCGGCACGTTCGCCGTCGGCCCGGAACTCGGCGCGAGCGCGGGGGCGCTGGCGATTGGGATCGGTGCAAATCTATGGTCGCGTTTCACCGACCAGCCCGCGGCGATTCCGACATTGCCGGGCATCATCCTGCTCGTGCCGGGGGCGCTGGGATTTGGCGGGATTGTGGCGCTGGTCGGCGAAGAGACCGTGCTTGGCATCGAGGGCGTGTTTGGGGCGTTGCTGGTGGCGGTGTCATTGGTGTTTGGCTTGTTGATGGCCAACGTGCTGGTGCCGATGCGCAAAACGCTTTAGCTCTTACTTCCGGATGCACATGCAAAGCGGGCGAGGCTGATGCCTCGCCCGCTTGTGATGATTGCAGGAGTGCGTCTTAGCGCCGACGGCGAGTTGCGATGAGCCCGCCGAAACCGAGCAGCGCGAGGCTGCTGGGAGCGGGAAGCAGGGTGAGGCCGGTGACCGTCCTGAAGAGG
The DNA here is from genome assembly GCA_029260335.1 of Phycisphaerales bacterium. Classification (GTDB taxonomy): domain Bacteria; phylum Planctomycetota; class Phycisphaerae; order Phycisphaerales; family UBA1924; genus S146-42. The sequence continues at coordinate 1,956 of JAJDDL010000023.1, forward strand.
CCGGTCTCGCCTACGAGTGTGGGCGCGCCGTTGGATGGATCGAGCGTGAAGATCTTGCCGGAGCTAGCCTGGCCGCCACCGGCGTAGAGCAAGCCGTTGGATCCGAACTCGATGGAGCCGACGGTGATGCCCATATCGCCTACGAGTGTGATCGCACCGTCGGCGAGGTCGATGGTGTAGAGGGTCTTGCTCCGACCGCTGGAGGCGTACATGGTGTCGGTGGTGACGTCGTAGGCGAGGCCATTGAGTGGGTTGTTGTGGCCGGTGGCTCCGATGGTGGTGCCTTGGCCGGTGGTTGGATCGAGGGTGTAGAGGATGGCCTCTTGCCCGGAGAAGCCTGTGGCGAACAGGGTGTTGCCCACGTACTCCAAGCCGTGGAAGACGTCGTTGGTATTGACCGATGCGCCGAGCGAGGCGCCGGTGACGGCGTCGAACTGATTGCCGGTGAATGCGCCGGCGGGGTTTTGTGAATAGCCGATTCCCGTGGCGGGGTTGATCTCAATCTCGGTAGAGCCGTCGGGCGAGTTGTACGTGGAGCCATCGCTTGTGATGACGGTGGCACTGCCGTCGATCTCGCTCACGATGTAGTAGTTGCCCGAGCTGTCAGAGCCGTAGAGCTGAGCGGAGGCGAGGCTCGCGCAGCCTGCCAGGGTAATGATGG
>JAJDDL010000221.1 GCA_029260335.1 Phycisphaerales bacterium
CCTGGCGCGAGCCTGGGCTCGTGTTGCGTTCGAGGCCTCAAGTTGCGCGCGGTCGAGGCAAGTGCCCACGCTCGCGCCAGGGCCTCCTTTGAACCAGTTGGCCATTCCGCACCTCAAGACGAAGAAGGTAGACTGCTGCCATGATGAGATACGCTCTCGCGCTGATGCTCTTGCCGATTGGCGGATGCTTTTCGATCGACTTTCCGACGCCAGAAGAAATCCATTCGATGCCTCTACCGGACATCGACCTGCGCGTCCAGGAGTCGGGCGTAGACGCGAGCCTGCGGGGTGTGTTCGCGGTTGATGCAAACGTCTGTTGGGCGAGCGGCAGCGACGGGACATGTCTGCGCACAGTCAACGGGGGAGACACATGGGAGCGAATCCAGGTGCCCAACGCAAGCGAGATCGACTTTCGCGATGTGCACCCGTTTGACGCACAGAACGCGGTGTTGATGACCGCGGGGACGCCGGCCAGGATTTATCGCACTTCAGACGCCGGTGTGAGTTGGACAATCGCCTACGAAGACCATCGCGAGGGCGCGTTCTTTGACTCGATGGATTTCTGGGACGACCAGCGCGGTGTGCTGTTCGGCGATCCCATCGATGGCGTCTTCACGATCTTGCTGACCGACGATGGCGGATGGTCGTGGAGGCACGTGGATCGGGCGAGCATTCCGCCGGCGATGGATGGCGAGGCGGGGTTCGCCGCCAGCGGCACGTGCGTAGCGACCGGCGGCGATGGGGAAGCGATCATCGGGCTCGGAGGAGATACGGGCCTCCCGACCGCACGCGTGCTCGAAACCGACGATTTCGGCGAAACCTGGGCAGCTCGCGCGAGCAACATGCCGACAAGCGCGTCCTCGGGGATCTTCTCTGTTGCGTTCGTGGATGATGACGAGATTGTCGCAGTGGGCGGGGACTACGCCAATCCGGCATTCTCAAACGAGCGAGACCTCAACAGCGCGCTGACGGGCGCATCGTTTCAGCCTGCCTACACCAAGCCTTGCGATGAGTACTGGTTCCGCAAGGAGATCCGTGCGCTCATGTCGTATCGCTCATCGGTGGCTGTGGGTGAACTCGACGGGCACGCGGTTCTGCTCGCCGGTGGGCACGAGTATTGCGTTGTCTCGTCGCACCTGGCAAGTTATCACTGGAAGTGGATAGTGACGATTCCCGGTTCGAACACGGAGAAGCCTTGGCATCAGCACGCGGTGAGCTTTGCACCGGGGACATCGCGGGCGTGGGTGGTGGGTGCTGAGGGCCAGATTACGCGGCTCGATCTTGCCGTTCCCATGGATCTCGACGAGAACTAAGAGTTTGGCAAAAAGGAGGCCCTGGCGCAAGCCTGGGCTTCGGGATTGCTCGAAAAGTCAGAAGCATTGAACACACCACAAGCCCTGGCTTGCGCTAGGGCCTCTTATCCGAATTTTTGCACCGCCGTGACGACCATCGCCGCGATGCCGATGAGCACGACCAACCCCAGCGAGACGTTCATGGCGAGCCTGTTGCGTAAGTCCTTGCGCACGAGTTTGCCGCCGTTAAGCATCAGCACGACCGCCGCGAGTGCCGGCACGAACATCGCCCCGAAGACGGTGTACGCCTTCTGGACCTGCGCGAAGTCCACGAAGAGGGACACGGTTGGAATCGTCGCGATCGCGATCATCGAGACGCGGTACGCCTTGCCCTTCGTGCTGACTGGTTCGCGCGGGGGCGCATCTGCGCCTCGGCCGACACTCGGCCCAAGCCTGCACAGATCCGCGTACACATACGGCACCGCCTGCCACACGCCCAAGACACTGGAAAACACCGCGAAGAATGCGCCCCACAGAAACGCCTCGCGTCCGAACGACCCCAACGGCTCGAGCAGTTGATCGGCTACCTTTAGAAGCACGCCCGCCGAGCCTCCGGTGCTGAGCGTGACGGTGCTGCCGATGATGACCATCGCGATACCGAAGATCGCGGTCATGGTGTAGCCCAGGGTCGCGTCAATGCGGCAGATCTTGAGATCGCCCGGGCCGCCGCGCCCGGCTTCGCGCATCCAGTAGCTGTAGCAGATGATGGTGAGGGTGCCGCCGATGCCGCCCAAGAGCGCGATGGTCCAGATGAGCCCGGTCGCGAGGGTCTTGGGACTTTCAGCGCTCTCGGTGGCGTGTTGTACTGTTGGGACGAACATGCCGCGCAACGTATCGCCCAGGTCCGGTGCAAGCATGGCCGCACTGACGACGACGATGATGAACATGACGCCGACGCACACACCCATGACCCGCTCAAAGAGCTTAAACCCGCCGAGCCATGCCAGTGTGAGTGCGAGCAAGCTCCCCGCGACGCCGAGCGCGAGTCGCCCGATGGAAACCTCGCTCTTGAGCAGTCCCTCGCCATCGCTTAGCGCGATCGCCTGGTCGCCGAAGACGGGAAGGATCGCGTGCGCGGTGATGCCCGTGGCGCTGATCAGGGCACCGCCTGTAAACAGTGTCCATGGGATGATGTAGATCCAGAGCAGGATCTGCAAGGGCTTGCCGAGCCAGATCAGCGCGCCCTCAAGGATGGTGTTGCCCGTGGCGATCTGCCATCGCGCGAGATTCTCGGTGAGCAGGAGTTTGACCGCGGCCCCCACG
>JAJDDL010000222.1 GCA_029260335.1 Phycisphaerales bacterium
CCTCGACCTCGGTGACGCCAATGTCCATATCGCCGTCGTTGTCGAAGTCTCCGAGCGCTGCGCCCATGTCGTTCCACGCCAGGTCAACACCCGCGAGCGGCGCGTGATCGACGAATGTCGCGTTGCCCTTGTTCATCCACAGGTTGTTAGCCGCAAAGTCGATCGCCCAGAAGACGTCTTGTGCGCCATCGCGATTGAAGTCGTGGATCAGCGGCTGCCAATGCCAACTCAGGACATCGCCGATGTTGCTCTCGCGGCTCTTCTCGACGAACGTCCCGTCCTGCTCGGCGAGCATGACCCGTGCCTCGCCTCCCCAGATGCCGATGACCAGGTCCAACCAGCCGTCGCCGTTGAGATCGCCCGCGGCGACACCTCCGCGGTGGCTTTCAGAGTCGATCAGCCGATCCTCCCCAAAGCCCACCGCTGCGGTCGCGTCTTGGAACACGCCCGGCTGGGTTTGGCGATACACCTGAATTGTGTCGCGATCGGGGCAGAACGGATCCGAGCTTTGAAAGCAGTCGCCGAGGATGATCAGGTCGAGAAGCGAGTTTGCATCGATATCGAGCCAAAGCCCGCCTCGTGCGCGCTGGAGTGTGTCGATGCCCGAAGCGAGCGCCACGTCCTCGAAAAACCCATCACCCCGGTTGCGATACAGATGGTGCGGCACGTCCTCGTCGGTCGCGATGAACATGTCGATGTCGCCGTCATTGTCGTAGTCGGCCGCGGCGATGCCGTTGACCATGCCAATCGCGGGCGCGAACGGCTGGATGCCGCGTTGCGCGCCGACGTCGACGAAGCGGAATGAGGCCGAAGGGCCGCGCGCGTTGACGAGCGGCTGCGCGTCTCCCGCCGCTGCACACAGCGCACATCCCAAAGCGATACCGAAAGAGGTAGTCAAAGCGACTCCAGCAAAGAGCGTCCAACCCTGGAGGCAATGGTACCGGAGCGATGCGGGCTGCCCAAGGAAGATTGCCGTAGGTCGGTGCTCTTAGGCTAGGGAATCCGGAGCACCTGATTGGCCGCAACGTCCGCGTAATCGCTCACGGTGCCATCGGGCCACTCGATCCGCAAGGATTGGACGCTCAACGCGTCTCCAAGACCGAAATGGGCCTCCATCGGATGCTGGCTCAATGAGCTATCCCCGGCGAGGATGAACCTCGTCATCGTGCGACCATCGGCAGTCACCCGGATTGTCGCGCCGATCCCAAAGGAGTTGGCGCCCTGGCGTCTGGGTTGAATCACGAGCCAGTTGCTATCGCAGGATTGCTTGGCGCAGCGGTTCTCCAACAGTCGGACAATCCCCAGTGGCGACACCTGCAACGCATCCAGATCGCCATCTCGATCCATATCAAACGAGACGAGCCCGCCGCCATGCACGGTGTCGCCAAAGCCGCTCGTTGCGGTCACGTCCGCGAATCGCAGCTCATTGCTTTGGACCTGTCTGAACATGCGCGAGCGGTCGGTGATGTATGGGCCATTGAAGAATCCATTGGTGGCCGCCAGATCCACGAGTCCGTCCAGGTCGAAGTCTCCGCCGGTCGTTCCCCAGCCCCAGGAGGTGTTGCTCACGCCTGCCGCTTCGCCGACATCTGCAAACGCGACGAGCCCGCCGGTGGTGTTGTTGAGCAGCAACGGGTTGTGGCGCCCAAGCTTGCGATTAAAGATCTCGGTGATGTAGATGTCTGCATCGCCGTCGTTGTCAAAGTCCTGGAGCGAGAGTCCCATGTCGTTGAACGCGATGTCGGCGCCGGCGGCGGCCGCGTCGTCCATGAAAGTACCATCGCCCACGTTGAGCCAGAGGTGGTTCTCGCGAAAGTCGATCGCCCAATAGATATCCAGAAGTCCGTCGTTGTTGAAGTCATGCATGACCGGCTGCCAGTGCCCGCCGGTCTCGCCGCCAATGCCGCACGCGAGGCTTTCGTCTCGAAAGCTCCCATCGCCGTTGTTGATGTGAACGCGAGCCTCTTCTGCCCAGGTGCCAAACGCGAGATCGAGCATGCCATCGCCATTGAGATCGCCTGCGGCCACGCCCCCTCGGTGCATCCCCGAGGTCGCCAGAAACTCATTTGTGAGACCCGCGAGATCCGTCGCCAGCACGAACTGTCCGGTATCGGTTTGTCGATAAAACTCGGCTGTGGATAAGCTCACGCACTGGGGGTCTGACGAGTCAAAGCAGTCGCCCAGCAGCAAGAGATCCAGCCGCGCGTCGCCATCGGCGTCAAACCACAGCGCTGTTCGGGCCTGGTTCAGCGTATCGATGCCGAGTTGTTCGGCGACTTCGACAAAGTGTCCGTCGCCTTGATTGTGATAGAGAAGGTGCGGCGATCCGGCGCGCGTGGGCAGAAAGATGTCCACAAAACCATCATCGTCAAAATCTATCGCGCACACGCCCACAGTCATACCGCCGGGGGCGGGGTATGTCGGCACAATGCCTCGCTCGCCCGTCGCGTCCACGAAGACAAATGGTGCGACCTGCTCTGGATCGATCGGGGCGCGATCCAAGGGCTGGCCCGCACACGTCGCTCCAATGCCGAACAAGACCACTAGCGTTGCACGTTGGGCAGACATAAAAAGAGCCGGGATCACCTCTCGGTGATCCCGGCGTGAACGCAATCAGAAATTCCTAGCAAGCGCGATCATCATCGCCGCCGGCGCGTTGCCACGAGCCCGCCAAGACCAAGCAGTGCCAAGCTGGCCGGCGCAGGTGTCAGGCGAATGTTGTCGAGCGTTGCTTGCCCAGGGCCAACGAAATCTTCGGAGATTTCCCATTCAAAGCTCACCCGCACGTTCTGTCCGACGTACGCACTGACATCCAGAGATGCGCTGAGCGGGCCGGTGTCGGTCATGGTTGTGCCCTGAACCGCAGTGAGGATGTTGAATACCTGGAGCGCTCCTCCGCCGCCAGCAGGTTCAATCTCAACATTGAACGTTCTGTCGATCGTGCCGCCGAAGGTCAGGTCCCACGCAGCGCGATAGTCAAACTCCAAAGTCGAAGCATTGATCAAAGCGTCCTGGGCAACGATGACAGTCGACACCGGTCCGGAAGCACCGTCGCCATCAAATCCGGTCAACGCATCGAACTGCCCGTCTGTCGGCGTGTTCGACCATCCCCACCCGAAGGTGTCAACTGTGTTAGCGGCGTTCACTGACAGCGGGAAGAATGGCGAGCCCATGTCCTGCGTTAACCAACCAGCAAAGTCACCGGTCTCGAAGCTGCCATTGGTGATCTGGGCCCCCGCAGCCCCGGCGGTTACGGCAATGGTCCCTAAGCAAACTCTGATCTTCATGTCTCTCTCCTCCGGTCGAATGCATATGACCGCAGACTCTCCAGCCTGCACTTTTGGAGAGTACCAGGAAAGTCCGAGAATTAGGTCCGAATTAGGGGATATGCCAAAAAAAACACCCCCTGTGCGGG
>JAJDDL010000223.1 GCA_029260335.1 Phycisphaerales bacterium
CCCAACGATCGCAGGCCGAAAGAGTCCCGGCATGACATTGATCGCAGTCCCCATTATGGTCCAAGACGCCCACGCCGCCCTGAGCGAGGCTGCTCTCGCCAAGGATCTCGGTTCCGACTTGGTCGAGTACAGGCTCGACGAGTTCATCAGCGAGGCCGAGTCGATCGAGGCGGCCATCAGTCTGGTCGCAGATTCACCGATTCCCTGCATCGCCACCTGCCGTCCGACTTGGGAGGGCGGGCACTACGAGGGCGATGAATCGCTCCGCCAAGAATTGTTCGAGCGATTAATCGCAGCCGATCACCCGCCTCGCCACATCGACATCGAACTCGCCGCGTTCGATCGCACCCCAGCGCTTGAATCGGTGCTTCGCGATGCGCTCGCAAACGCGGGCGATCTCGCGCCCAGTTTCATTGTCTCAATGCACGACTTCGAAACCCGGCCCGCAGATCTCACCCGCAGGATCCTGCGCCTGCGCGAACTCGATATCGCTCGCGTGCACAAGATCGCCTACCGAGCCCGCTCGCTCCGAGACAACCTCGAACTCTTCGAGTTGCTCGCCACCCGAGACAAACCGACGATCGCCGTGGGCATGGGTGAGTTCGGGCTCATGTCGCGCGTCCTCGCCCCCAAGTTCGGCGGCTACCTCACATTCGCCTCGCTCCGCGAATCCTCCACCACCGCGCCCGGCCAGCCCACGATCCGCGATCTGCTCGATCTCTATCGCTTCCGATCGATCAACGCCAAAACGCAAGTCTTCGGCGTCGTCGGCTGGCCCGTCACCCACTCGCTCAGTCCCCACGTCCACAACGCCGCGTTCGAGCACGCCAATATCGACGCGGTCTACCTCCCCCTGCCTATCGCCGCCGGCGAAGATCCCGATCAGTCCTACGCGAGCCTGAAAGCAACGCTGCTCGATCTTTTGGCCAACCCATCGCTCCACCTCCAAGGTCTGAGCGTCACCCTCCCTCATAAAGAAAACCTCGTCACCCTCGCCCGCGAGCAATCCCCGGTAGCACCGGCTTCCAGCCGGTCGCATGAGTCAGTGTTGGCGGGCACCCCGTCTGCTGAAGGCGATTCGAGCGCGGCGACCAAATCACAACGCCCATGGCACCTCGACGCACTCTCCGCCCGCGCCAACGCCGCCAACACTTTAACCGTCCACCCCGATCACATCTCCATCACCAACACCGACGCACCCGCCGCGCTCTCTTGCCTCCATGAAGCGGGCGTCGAGCTCGCCTCATCAAACATCACAGTCCTCGGCGCAGGCGGCGTCGGCCGCACCCTCGCTATCGCGCTCGCAGACGCTGGCGCACAAGTTTCGCTCGCCAACAGAACGATCGAGCGTGCACATGCAGTCGCAAACGCCGCGGCAAGCCTCGATCCACCGTGCCCTGGATCCGTCCACCCAATCGCAATGGACGAAATACCGAACAACGACGCGGCATACATCAACGCAACGTCCCTGGGCCTGTCTTCGGGCCCAAACGCCGACAAAAACCCTCTAGAAGAATCTCAGATTCCAGAGCTTCCCCCTGGAACAGTTCTTTTCGACACGGTGTATAGCAAAGGTCAGACGCCCTTGCTCGAAGCCGGGAACAAACGCGGGCTTCGATGCATCAAAGGGCTGGACATGTTCGTTCGCCAGGCGGCGGCCCAGTTCCAAGGCTGGACCAAACACCCGGCACCGGCGGGACTCATGGGGCGTGTCGCTACAGAGCGACTCGCTTCTGAGCCCGACGCGTAGGTCTGCGGCTCAACCCACGAGCCGCAGAACAACCGAAGAAATCGCATGAAAGGGCAACGTCCCCTGAGGGGAATGGTTTCCGTGCGCAAAAAGTTCGCCATGGCGGAGTGACGAGACCGAGTTTGCTTCGTTCAAGACAAGACACCGCCGTGAAGGCCAGAAGGGAACGCGAGGAGCAAAGCCATGACCGTCCAAGCGATGAAAAAGTACGCGAGCCCCGCAACGCTCTACCCGTATGTCCTGCTCTTCGCGCTCATGGACGTCTTTCTCACCAGCCGCATCCTTGCCCTCGGCGGCACCGAGGTCAACGGCGTGGCAAACGGGATCCTGCAAGTCACCGGCGTCCCGGGTCTCCTCACCTACAAGCTCATCTGCGTGCTCATCGTCTTCCTGATCTGCGATTACATCGCAAGCCAAGGCGACCGCCGTGCAATCCGCGTCGCCCAAGCCGGCATCGTCCTCAACGTCTTTCCCGCCCTCGTCGGCGCAACGCAGTTGGGACTCTACTTCGCTGCCCATCTCCAGTACGTGCTTGCGCAACCACATTTCCATTGAAGTACAACGCAACTCCCACGGGGCGGTGGCATCCTGCCGCCGATCGCCAAAGGCGATACATCCCTGGTAGCACCGGCTTCCAGCTGGTCGCACTCACGAATCCGGGGTGGCGCGCGTCCCGCCCGCAATCGGCGCAGCCGATATTCACTCCCCAAACGCAAAGTCCCCACCCTCGATCGACCAGTCATTCCCAAAGAACCCCGCACACAAAACCCCCTCGGTTCCATCCAAAAGCATCCCCGCGCGCATAAGCGTCACATCCGGATACGCCACGCCCGACACAAACACCGGCAGCGCCTCGATCGCACGCGCACCCACCACGCCGGTGCTTCCAACCACACCCACCAACCCTTGCCCATCAGGATGCGGCCGAACCATCAACAGCCCCAGATCATCGCCTCGAAACTCACGCCCACCAACGACAACTCGCCCATTATCGATCACCACGGGCGATCCCATCAGCAACGGACCCCACGCCGTGTTCGTTCGCGCATTGCCATAGAGCACGACATTTCGCTCGGCATACTTCACGCGGTCATATTCGCTATCAGGGATCACCAAGAACGAACCATTCCCGCGATACCAAAAAGTCTCGGCGTCAAACATCGCCTTGGCCCGCGACTGTGCACGTTGCTCATCGCTTCCCCCAGTCGCATACACGAGCACCGCCCGCCGATCAAACACCTCCTTAAACGGCCCCATCCGGTCCGGCCGCTTGCGACGCAAGTCCAAACTGCGCTCGCCCCATACGCCGTCCCGCTTTGCAACCCGGAGCGTGTCGCCGGTCCCCTCGGGCGTGAACTGCACCGTCTGGCCGTCAAGCTCCACCGTCACCACGCTCTGATCAAACTCCATTCCCGCCAGATCGATCGTCAGCTCCTGCACGTTCTCGGTAGTCCCCCTGATCGCCGCTCCCTTGGCGTCAAGCGTCAGTTCAACCTTGCTCGCCACCAGCGCTTGCTCCTGGGCGAGAATCGTCACCCAATCATGCGTCGCCGAGACTGCCGGGCTCATCGTCGTGAACCGCACACGCGTCGGCATCTCCGGCCGCGATCGACGTTCAAAGAACCCAATCAGCTCCGGCCAGTCCACGCACTGATTGCCCCACCAGTGCCCCGCCCCCGCCTTCTCGTAGTACGCAAAGTCAGCATGAAACCCGCTCAACCGCTCGCGCATCGTCCGCGCCTGCGCAACCGGCACGTTATCATCGCGATCTCCATGCAGCACGTACACGCCCAGGTCTTCGAGATTCCGTTCAAGCTCGAGCGTCTCGCTCGGGCTCGATGCCCGCATCAAAATCGACTCGACGCCGCTCGCATCCTCGTATCGAGCTGCCCCGGTGTATGACCAAAAGCTCACCCACCCGGCACTCGGCGCAATCGCCGCGAACCGATCCGGAAAACTCACGCCCACGTGCCACGTCCCATGCCCGCCCATCGAGTGCCCGGTCAGATACGTCCGCTGTGGATCAGAACCAAGCGCCTCGCTCGCCAGATCAAGCACTTCGATCGCGTCCTTGCGGCCCCAATCCTCCCAATCAAACCCATACGGCCGCCGATTCGTCGGCCCGACAATATCCGCCCAGTCCTTGTGCCCATACGCGTTCGCCTGCCCACGCCCCTCTACGCTCGCGCCGTGCAATGTCAGAATCAACCCGGGCGACTCCCCCTCTGCAAGTTCCTCCCCCCGCCTGGGCGTCACCGCGTAGTACTGACAACTCCCATCAACCTCACTCACGAACGTGCGCACATGCTTGTCCGTCGCGTTCTTGATCGCGAGCTCAAACGAGTCCTCGCCGAGCACATTCCCATCGCCATCCACGAGCGACAAACTCACCGGCGCCTTCTTGCCCCCCGAACCCATCGCGCCGCCTTCAAGCCGAGCCGCAACTTTCCGTGTGCTTGCGCTCTCCAACCACCCGACCGGCGTCTCAGTCACATCGCCCCCGTTGAGCGACGCGCGGATCACCAGATCATCCCGCGCCTTGTCCGACGCGTTCAGGACGAGAATCCCCATCCACGTATCCACCGCTTCACCCGCGATCAGGTCAGGCAGCGTCCGGTCCTGATCCAGCAGATCAAACTCCTGCTCCACCTCGATCAACCGAGCCCACACCTGTCCACGCCCGCAATAGAAAGTCAGATCGTTCCGCCCGGCGTCTAAACGCACCGGCAAACGCGTGTACCCAAACCCATACGGATTCCCGCCCCTCGGCGACCCATTCACGTACGCCATCGAATGCGAGCGAGCATCGAGCAGATACTCACCGCCCTCATCGAGCTGAATCGTGAAGTTCGCAAACCCGCCGCGTAGCGCACGCGCTCGCACCCAACCGTTCTCGTCCGCGGTTGCCGGATCCCATGTCGTCGAGCTCCCGTCCGCACGCTCAAACGCATCACCCGCATCCGGCGGATCAAATCCGTCGGTCGCCCACGCGTGCAGCACGTCGTTGGTCTGGATCGGCGCTCGCCCACCCCGCCCCTGGCGCTGCAAGACGACCGCGTCGGTCAGTTGGATGATCTCAGGCTCAGACGCGACACCCTGCGGCACAAGACAGGCGGCCATCGC
>JAJDDL010000224.1 GCA_029260335.1 Phycisphaerales bacterium
CTTGATAAGCCGCTCCAGCGCGCGTTCTCCGCGCACCAGCTGCGATGACCGGGCCATCGGCGATGTGCGCGAACTCAAGTTGTACTTGCCAACAGATCGCGCGTCAAAGATCTCTGCAATCGTGCGATCCAGGCGATCGATCACATCGGCACGCTCTCCAGGCGGTTCGAGTTCGCCATGGTGCGCCGCGCCCAACGCGAGTTCCGCATCAAGCCCTTCACGCGAGCGGTCATGAAACTTCGCAAGCTGAGCCTGCTTCTGATCGGCCGCACTAGATAGCCCCCGCCAGATATCCAGCGGTTTTTCGACCAATGGAAAATACAACAAGACTCCAAGAGCGGCCCAACTGAGCCACTTGCCCGAGCGAGGCATCGCGTGATATCTATCTGCGAGGCTCATCATTCGCCTCCCCGCAGCTCATCGAGCCGCTTGCGCATCCGCTCGACTTCATCTTCGATGCGTTGCTTTGTCGAATCGTCGAGATCGGGATTGCTCTGCACGATGTTCCGCCGCTTGGCGAAGCCCATCATGACCTCCGCGCGGCTCATGGCGTTGAGCGCATCATCGGTGAGCGGCTCGGGAATCTCGACTCTCGCCGGACGCCCGCGAGTGCTGCTCTCGTCCTCATCAGAGGGCTGGTTCGGCCGCTCGCGACGAGGCTGCGCAGCACCATTTCCTGCTCCTTGGTTCCTTGCGATCGCATCGCGCGTGGAACCGATCGACCGCGCGACCGCGTCCTCGCCATAGAGCCGTACCGCTGTCGATCGAGCGATGTAGTCGGTCTCCTCGGACTTGGCGACGCTGCGGTACGGGTTGCGATTGACCCGAGCGGTAAGCGTAAAATCAACGCCCTCACTCGATGCATCGCTTCGCGTGACCGTCACGCCCTGGAACAGCCCCGACTCGTTGAGATTCTTCTGAAATGACGAGACGAGTTCAGCAGTGTCTGCGATACCTTCTATGTAGACCTCGCGTTCGCTTGTCATGCGCACCAGATCGATCAGCACAAGATCCGGTGCGTGAACCGGAGCCGCGCCCGCGATGTCTGCCAGCAGCTTGGTCATCGGCAAACGCTCGCTGTCCAACTCGCTATACATCGCGGCTTGGGCCTCCAGCACTTCGCGCTGCGCCTGGGCCTCCTCGAGCCCCGATACCTTGGCGTCCAGGATCGTGAGCCGCGCCCACGCCAAACCCAACGGCGCGAGCACCGCGACAATGATGCACGCCACAATCGCGATTGCAGCATTGCTCGGCACGCTCAGCCATGTGCCCAATCGCGCCGCGGTCGCCACCTGCTCTCGCGCGGGCGTCGCACGGAGCTCTGCAAACGCGCGAACCAACGGATCGTCATCCAACTCGACCAACGCGGCACCCAACGCGAGCCCGAACTTATCGAACCACGCCTGGTCGTCGGGCACGTTTGTCACGCTCGAACGGATCGCGCGTGCCGCGTCCTGCTCCAACTCGATCGCTCGTGGTCGGTTGTCCAGTTCGATCGGCGCCGATGAGGATCCGACGGCGCGGGTCGTCTCTTCAATGATTGAACGCGCGGCAGCTTGCCACGCCTCGGGCGAATCGTGCTCTGCCCTCACAGCCCGGCACGAGATATGCCCGTTGCGCTCTGCAAGGACCGAGACCGAGCCCCGAGCCGCGTCGAGCGACCACGCCGGCTGGCGCGAGATCCCGCGAATCCGAGCAAGTGCCGCAATCTCCGCGACCCAACGCACCTCGGCAACATCGAGAGGCTCGGGCGATGCGTCCGACTCGGGCCACCCGATGAGCAATGCCCGCCGAACGCCCGCCTCAGATTTGCCCGGCAGCACGCCGCCGCCGCGTCGGTGGGCTGGCAGATGCTCAGAAAACTCCGCCTCGGCCATGAGTTCGAGCGTCGCGAGCGTTTCTTCTGCCCCCGCTTCGGGCGCATCAGACACCCGCAGCAACGTCTGACTGCTGGGGACAATCCGGATCGCCTTGCTCACCCCATGATCGGCCATCAGCCGCTCGGCTTGGGCAAGCGTGCCGCACTCTCGAGTGAGCACAACGGTCGGTCGAGTGGAAGGTTCCACGATCACCAAGGCCACAGAGCCCGCGCCCTCGTGAATCGCCGCGACCCGCGTGGGGCCATTGGTGCTGGCTGTTCGCCTGGACGTCATCGTGTGATGATCTCCCGGATGATGATCGGCAAGGTGGAACGATCGAGTGTCACAACCATTTCCACCTCCACCCCAGACCGTTCGTCCCGCCCCCGGCAGGTCGCAACATACACATTCGATCGCACATCGGCGATGTCGTACAGATCCGCAACACGATCCCGGGTCATCCCCGGCACCTCGAGCAGATCCACCAAAGAGGTATATCCCATGGATCGGCTCTTGCGATCAAAGATAAGCGTGTCCCGCGTATTCAGCGGAATCTCGGCCACATATTCCAGCGCGTCATCGCTGATTGTGTTGAGGTTGATCCTGCCGGGCGCGCCGGGCTGAAATCCCATCGTCGTCTCGCCGAGCAACACCGCAAGTTGCTCGTTGGATAACGCCCGCAAGGGAGCTCCCGATGACGGCTGCATCCGATTCTGCTGGGCGAGCGTGTTGAGATCGGTCCGCAGGAAATCACCCATCGATACGGTGCCGAGGATCGCCAGGTTGACGATCGCCTCGCTCTGATCGCTGTCGGTATTGAGGATGCTGCCGATGTCGCTCGCAGAAGCCAACGGCAGCTCCAAGCGGGCCTCGCCCGATTCACCCAATCCGCCATCGACGCTCTTCGTCGTCAGATACGCCGACCAGCCTGCATCGAGGATGCCGTCGGCGTTGTCCGGCGGCCACGCCTCATCGCCATCGTCCTCGTTCGCATCGAGCACGCCGTTGAAGTTCCAATCTTCGCCTCGGACATAGTCGGGCAAGACATTGGAGACCTGTTCCAACTCGAGCAACGACCGCATCGGCCCGTTGCGCGGCTCGTACGGATGCAACTGGGTCGCGTACGACCCAAACTCTGCGCCAAACGGTCGCGTGTCTTCGTCCTCATCGATCCAATCCAGGATCGCGTCCGCGACGTCATCGGTCATGAACGGCAGCAGCATCAACGACTCGCGACTCATGGTGTTGATGTTGATCTTGGCGTGCGCGTCGGCGGGACCGAGCATGTCGTCGCCCTCGGTCGAAACTCGAATGATGTACGAAGTACCCTCCAGAGAGCCCATCGCGATATCTTCCATCTCAAGCTCGATCGCAAACGCGTCGGTGAGATCGGGGTTGGTAGTCGCAAAGCCGAGCCTCGCGATCGTCGCTTCGATGCCGGCTCGCGCAGCCCAGCGTGCGCGGAGCAACGCGATCGACTCGCGGCCGGCGGTCGCCTCCCGGAATGCGGTCGTCTGGAGCTCGACCACGATCACGGTCGCGACCGCAAGAACCCAGATCACGATCGCCGTCGCGAACGAGGGCCGCGAGCACCGTTGGCGCGCGATAGTGCGAGAAAGAGCGGTCATGCCTCTTCCTCCGGCGGCGGCAACGGTACCCGATCGATCGCGACGACCCTGCGCGCGACCGTCAGACGCTTGCCGTTGTCGTCGGTCGCCCCCACCGTAATGCGCAGGGCATGCGGGTAGCCGTCATAGTCGCTATCCCACTGGTCAAACCACGATTCGCCGTCGCTCGCTTCGATGCGAAGGAAACGGACGCGTGAGCTGATCCGAGAGATCACGCCGCCGGCGTCCTGGTATTGATCCATCGCAGGATCGGCCCGGCGCCAGAGTTCGCTGACCCCCTCTGGATTATCCAAGAGCTTGTAGGCAATCTCGACATCGCCTCCCTCGGGGCTCTCTTCGAGCCCCCGAACACGCCGAAGCTGACGCGCGACGAAGAGCAGTTCATCCCGATCGGCCGCCCCCACACCCGCGCTCACGACCTGCACGCGAGCCCAGAACAGGTCACTTTCTCGAGCCACCGTCGGCAAATCCGCGGCGATCGCGTCCACCGCGCTCTGCGCCCGGCGCATCGAGAGTTCTAGCGACTCAGACGCCTTGCGGCTGCGCAGCACGTTGGACACGATCGACGTCGAAGCACCCGCGATCACCGCCGCGATCACGACGCTCACGATCACCTCAACGAGGGTGAAGGCGCGAACCTGATTGGTGCGTGAGCGAGTCATGACGGTCGGTTCTCATTCTCCGGCGGTTGGCGATCAGGGTCCGGATCATCGCCCAATCTCGGCGCGATCATCGTCTCACAAGAAAGCGAGCGCGGGCGAGATCCCTCGAGCCAGTTGATCCGGGCGGTCACGAGATACGGATCGCCGCTGGATCCGCCATCAAACTCCAACTCGAAGTTGTACTCTTGAAACGGTGCATCGCACAAGCCCTTGGTCTCATATTGCTTTTTGTAATCATCCGCGCCACGTGCAAGCACAAGGCTGAGCTGTTCATCCAGAAGCATGGACGCGACGGTCAAGCGCCGGCCATTTCGCTGGCTCGTGAGCGCTCCGGAGGCGAGTGACAGAATCACCGCAAGCGCGATCCCAAGGATCACCGTACCGACGATCACGTCGACGAGCACCACACCTCGATTGCATGTGCGTTTGGTGCTCACCATGGCGCATCTCGCTTGCCCGCCTCGTCAAGGTCGACCAGGGTCACAGGCATGAGATCGAAGTCCTTCTCGCTCCCCGCGATGGCCCGGCCCGAAGCCCCATCGAGCACGACCCGCCAGATCTGACCCGAACTCTCGGCCTCCAGCTCGATCGAGACGCTCACGGGCACATCCGTCCCGCCCATCTCGACTGTCCAGTCCCGCTCGCGGACCCGCATCGCGTCGACCATGACCTCGCCGAGTTGCAACTCATCGAGTTCCACCGGCGGGATCAACGGATCCACATGCCAACGCACGCGTCGGTCCCAACTCTGGCGAAAACCTTCCTCACGGATAAGACTCATGACGCGAAACTCGTTCGCGCCATCATCAAAGACAAGCTGCATCGGATCGCTCGACAACGCAGTCCGCCGGGCGATCGCGTCGAACATCGAGGCGATGCGAGACACTGTCTGATCGGCCTTGCGCGAGTCTCTGCGCATCATCCGAGGGCCAACGAGCCCGGCGATGATGCCAAGAATAACAACGACGACGATGACCTCGACCAGAGTGAAGCCGCGGATGCGCGAAACAACACGTCCGGACTGTCTGTCCAGATGACCTTGGTTCGCCAAACTCTCCACGCACAGATCATTCACGGCTTCACAATGTCCTCGTTCTCGCCCTCGCCCCCGGGCTCGCCGTCTTTGCCGTAGCTGACCACATCGAAATCGATGTTCTTCTCTCCCGGCACGATCAGCACAAACTTGTTCCCCCAAGGATCAAGCAGAGCTTCGGCAGAATCGACGTACGGATCCCACTCGGACTCCTCCACCCGCGAAGGGCGGGTCCAGAGGATGTCGATGGTCGCGCCCGAGTCCAATCCATCATGATCTGCCTGGAACAGCTTCAACTGCGTCGCAAGACTCGCGCCGTTGGCCTTCGCAACCGCCTGCTTGGAGTTGCCAATCCGGCTGAACAGTCGCGGCCCGATCATCGCGGCGATCACGCCGATAATCACCACCACCACGATGATCTCCACAATCGTGAAGCCACGCGCGGAGCGAGAGGCACTCGCTCCCCCACTCAACTTGGATCTTTTCTTCCACCCGTTCACAGCATCGCCTCCTGCAGGTCAATCAATGGCAACAGAATCGAAATCACAACAAATCCAACAACACACGCCAAAATCACCACCAGCAGAGGTGGCAGCGCGGTCAACAACAACTTCAGGCTCGTCTGCGTCCGTTCCTCGAACGCCTCGGCGGCCTGCGAGAGCGTCTCATCCAGCTTGCCCGAGCGTTCACCAAGGTTGATGATCTGCACGAGCATCGGCGGGAAGTAACCGCTCTTTTCCATGGGGTCGGCGATCGTCTTGCCCGCCGAAACCTGATCGCAGACATCCTCGATCACTTGCTCCATCGCCTTGTTGGCGAGCGTGCCCTTGGTGATACGCAATGCCTGCAACGCGGGGATGCCCGCGCCCGTGAGCGTGCCAAGGGTTCGGGTGAACCGCGCGGTCGCAAGATCACGAAAGAGCCTGCCGAACATCGGGATATGCAGGATCGCCCGATCGATCCGCAGCCGCCATACCTGATCGTGCAGCGCCGCGCGAACTATCAACGCAAAGATCCCAAGCCCTGCTAGCACCGCCCACCACCACGAAGCGAAGAAACCCGCCACGCCCTGGACGACCTGTGTCGGCCAAGGCAACTCAAGCAGTTCGCCCTGCATCGGCTCAAGAATTTTCGGCACGATGACAGTCACCATCACCGCAATCGCGATCGAGATGAGCCCCGCAAGGATCGCCGGGTACATCGTCGCCGAGACCACCGCCCGCCGGATCTTGACATCGCCATCGAGCAAGCCCGCGGCTTGACGCAAAACCTCATCCAACTTGCCCGAGGCCTCGCCCGCGATGATCAGGTTCACGGTCAGATCATCAAACGGCTTGCCCCATTCCCGCGCGGCATCCGCCAGGCTCTTGCCGTTCTCCACGCGTTCGACCAGGTGCTCGAGCATCCGCCATTGGGAGCCCGAACGCCCGCCGCGCTGCATCGTGCGAAGCGAGGTAACAAGCGGCAATCCCGCGGTCAACGCCGTGGCCAGCTCGCGCACGAACGCCGCAAACTCGGCGCGGGACATGGAAGAAAAACCACCCGCTCGACGCTGCGTAGACGTAGCTCCGCTGCTTGCACTGGACCCCTCGGCGACCTGCAGATCGCTCGGCGTGATCCCTTCGCGCATCAGCTCACGCAGAGCGCTCGAGCGATCGGCCGCCTCGATCGTCCCGGTCATCGATCCACCCACTGGCTTGTAGCGGAAGATGGGCATCAGGCTGGCATTTCCTCGGCGTCCTGGGTCGCGCGAAGCACTTGCTCGATCGTCGTCTCGCCCTGGCCCGCCTTGATGAGCCCATCGCGTCGCATCGAGACATGGGTCTGGGATGCCAACCTCGTGAGCTCACCGATCCCCGCGCCCTGGGTGATCGCCTCGCGGAGCGGCCCGTTGATTGTTAACAACTCGAAGAATCCCACCCGTCCATGGAAGCTCGAATCGCGACACTTCTCACATCCACGCCCGTGCGAAGACATGTTGCCCGCAAACAACGCCCGCTCGTCGGCGGAAAGCCTGTGCAGCACCGCTTCATCGATCGGCTGCTCGTACCTGCAATGCCGGCAGATGCGTCGTCCGAGCCGTTGGGCGAGCACGCCCTCGAGCACGCTTGCCATCAGGAACGGCTCGATGCCCATGACCAGCAGTCGACCGACCGCACTGACCGCGTTATTCGTGTGAAGCGTGCTGAAGACCAAGTGACCGGTCAGTGCCGCCCGGACCGCGATCTCTGCGGTCTCGCCGTCACGCACCTCGCCCACCATGATCACGTCCGGGTCTTGGCGCAGAATATGACGCAAACCCGACGCGAAACTCAAGCCGCGCTTGGGATTCACCGGGATCTGGTTCACGCCGTTGAGTTCATACTCCACCGGATCCTCGATCGTGATGATCTTCTTGGCCGGGTCGTAGAGCTTGGTCAACGCCGCATAGAGCGTCGTCGTCTTGCCGCTGCCGGTCGGCCCGGTCACGAGAACCATGCCGTGGGGGAGCGAGATCAGCCTGGACATCTGATCGCGATCGACCTCGCGCATGCCGAGCGTCTTGAGATCGAGCGTGATCGCTTCTTTATCGAGCACTCGCATGACCACGCTCTCGCCGTAGAGCGTGGGGACGGTCGACACGCGGATATCGATCTTCCGACCTTCATAGCGCAAGGTGATATGCCCGTCCTGGGGCGCGTACCGCTCGGCGATATTCATCCCCGCCATGATCTTGATGCGGCTGGTGATCGCCGGCTGCAGATGCTTGGGAGGCGAATCCTGGGTGACGAGCACACCATCGATGCGATACTTGATCCGCAGTTCTTTCTCGAATGGCTCGACGTGGACATCGCTCGCTCGCGATCGGATTCCTTGCAGGATCGTCAGGTTGACCAGATTGATCAGGCTCGGCTGCTCGGCCATCTTCGCCAGATCGCCCGCATCGATCGCCTCGAGATTGCTCACAAGATCGTCGTCATCCTCGGCACCAGCGAGTTTGGATGCCATCTGCGCGACGGTGGTCCCGTACGCCCGGTGCATGAGTTCTGCAAGCACCTCGGCGGTCACCGCAACCCTGCGCACCGGTGCCCCCGCGAGCACGCTGACCTCATCGCCGATCGCCAGATCATCGGCGTCCAGCATGGCAACGAGCAACGTGCTGCCCTGGAGTGCGTATGGCACACATCTGAGCCTGACCGCCGCATCTCCGGTGATCTGTCCACAGGCATCGCGATCGAGTTCTGGACGGTCTGAGAGCGGCTCGGGCGCTCGCTTAGCCTCACCATTTACAAATGTCTGCGGTTCCAGCCCCGGCTCCAAGCTCATGCGAACACCTTCTGACGCGAGAGCCGGGCACCCGGCTCGCTTATCCACCCCGAATTATGA
>JAJDDL010000225.1 GCA_029260335.1 Phycisphaerales bacterium
TGTTTGACCCGATCGCGGTCTATGACCGTCACAGCGGTCGCCACATCATCGCCGCGGTCGAGCATACCGGAGGCAACAACACCAGTTGGCTCAATGTGGCGGTCAGCACGACCTCCGATCCGCAGAACGGCAACGACTGGCACAAGTACCGCCTGAATACGACGAATCCGACCGGCGGTGGTACCTTCCTCGACTACCCGAATATGGGCGTCGATGAAGACGCGATCTATATCACCGGCGATTACTTCGGCGGCGCTGGCGGCAACTGGGTGCACATGTTTGACAAGGCGCCCATGCTCAATGGGCAGGCGACCTCGCTCAATGTGCTCGAAACCTCGGGGAGCCTTCGATCACTCGGCGCTACCAATCACATCGATGACGATGCGCCCGGGGGATACTTCGCAACGACCTTCGGCAACAGCTCCACTCAGATCACGCTACAGGCGATCACCGATCCCAACGGATCGCCCCAGCTGACGTCACGAAACATCACCGTCCCCGGCTACTCTCAGCCGCCCGGAGCGGCCCAGCAAGGCAGTGGCAACCAGATCAGTACTGTGGACCATCGCATTAAGAACTGTGTCTATCGCAACGGCTCGCTCTGGGCCATGCACAACATCGGCCAGGACGGCGTGGCGCAGGTCCGCTTCTATGAGTTTGCCATGAATGGCTGGCCAACCAGCGGCAACCAGCCGGCACTCGTCCAGTCGGGCGAGATCGATCTCGGATCGGGCATCTACACCTTCTTTGGTGATCCCGGCATCGATGATCAGAATAACCTGGTCGTGCAGTTCAACCGCTCTAGCTCGAACGAGTTTGTGAGTATTCAACGCACCTTCCAGCTCGAGGGCGACGCCCCGGGTTCCTTCCGCGAGGTGCGCGAAGTGCAGACCAGCACCAGCGCTGACAACTCCGGTCGCTGGGGTGACTACACCGGTATTGACGAGGATCCCAGCCAGCCCAGTACGTTCTGGGGCCACGACGAATATTCGCGCGGCGGCTGGCGGACCTGGTTTGGCCAGATCCAACTCTCCGGCCTGAGCTTCACCTTCCCCGATGGCCTGCCCGAGATTGTCGATCCCGCCGGCGCGACCATCCGCGTCGAAGTGAATGGCACCGGCAGCAGCGAGCCCGAGCCCGGTACCGGCCTGTTCTATTACGACCTCGAGCAGGACGGCACGTTCGTCGAGGTTGCGATGACAGAGATCTCGGCCAATGTCTATGACGCGGAGTTGCCCGCGGTGCCGTGCTTGGATTCGGCCGACTTCTACTTCTCGGTGGAGGATTCCGGAGGCCAAGTGTTCACCAGTCCCTCGGGTGCCCCAGGCGATGTGTACACCACACTTGCGGTGGACGAGACGATCATCGCATTCGAGGACAACTTCGAAGCCGATATGGGCTGGACCGCCGAAAACCTGGGCGCAAGCTCGGGCGATTGGCAGCGCGGCGTGCCGGTCGACGATCCGGGTTGGGAATATGACCCCGCCAGCGACGGCGACGGCTCGGGCAGCGCGTATCTGACCCAGAACCAGAACGGCAACACCGATGTCGACGGCGGCTCGGTGAGGCTCACCAGCCCGTCGTTCGATATGTCCGCCGACGGCGAGTTCTCGATCGACTACTTCTACTACCTCCGACTCACAGACTCCAGCACCGATGGCATGCTCGTCGAGATTTCCAGCAACGGGCTCAACGGGCCATGGACAACCGTGCTCGACCACAACTCCGATGGCGGCCTGAACTGGCGCACCCACTCGATCAGCGAGAGCGACCTCGCCGGGCTCGGCGTGGCGTTGAGCGATGACATGCGGATCCGCTTCACCGCACGCGACGACGATCCGCAGAGCATTGTTGAAGCGGGCGTCGACGGATTCGTCGTCTCGGCCCTCGGCTGCGGCGATGATGGATGCCCGGCGGACATCGATGGCGACGGCGATGCCGACGCCGACGACTTCTTCGCCTATCTCGATCTGTTCGCCAGTGGCGATCCCGCGGCGGACCTAGACGACGATGGCGACATCGATGCCGATGACTTCTTCGCGTACCTGGATTCGTTCGTCGCAGGCTGCTGATCCAGGCCTCATCTAGTCCATTCGTGGGGCGGGCCAATCGGCCCGCCCCTTTTCTCATGAGCGGGCTCACGACGCGTGCCAGCTTGTGGCGATACGCTTGGCCACTCGGGGACCCTCTCTCTTGTCGATTCTGTCCAACATCTCGCTCATCCTGCTCGCAGGCATCGGTGCGCAATGGCTCGCGTGGCGGATAAAGGTCCCAAGCATCCTGCTGCTCCTGCTCGTAGGGATGTTGCTCGGTCCGCTTTCTGTCCTGGTCACCGGCACCGAGACGCCAGCGCTGGATGTCGCGGGGCTCTTCGGTGACGCGTTGGTCCCGCTCGTTTCGCTCTCGGTCGCGCTGATCCTGTATGAAGGTGGTCTGACCTTGGACGTGCGAGAGATCGCAGAGTCCCGCAAGGCGGTCTTCTTGCTCGTGACCCTTGGGGCGGGGGTCACCTTGATCCTCGCCAGCGTGCTCGCCTACTTCCTGCTCGGCCTGCCGCTCGAGATCGCGGCCTTGCTCGGCGCGATTCTCACGGTCACCGGGCCGACCGTCGTCGGCCCGCTGCTCCGCCATGTCCGCCCGACCGGCAAAGTGGGCGGCATCCTGAAGTGGGAGGGCATCGTCATC
The DNA here is from genome assembly GCA_029260335.1 of Phycisphaerales bacterium. Lineage (GTDB taxonomy): Bacteria > Planctomycetota > Phycisphaerae > Phycisphaerales > UBA1924 > S146-42. The sequence continues at coordinate 2,686 of JAJDDL010000225.1, forward strand.
GATCCGATCGGTGCGATGCTTGCCGTGCTCGTGTTCGAAGCAGTGCTTGAGATTGGAGCCGGGGATTCGTCGCATGTCGCGATGGGAATCGCCCAGGGACTCTTCTTGACCGTCGTGGTGGGGGGTGGGCTCGGCGTCCTGAGCGCCTGGATCCTCACCGAGATGATCCGCCGATATTGGATCCCCGACTCGCTCCAGAACCCGTTTTCTCTCATGCTCGTCGCGCTCGCATTCGAGCTTGCCAACCAGGTGCAGCACGATGCCGGGCTGTTTGCTACGACCGCGATGGGCATCGTGCTCGCCAATCAACGTCGAGTCCGTATCCACCACATCGTGGAGTTCAAGGAGAATCTGCGCGTCCTGCTTATCTCGGCGCTGTTCATCGTGCTGGCCGCGAACCTGAGTCTCAAGGATCTTCAAGCCATCGGCTGGGCCGAGCTTATCTTCGTCGCGCTGCTCATACTCATCGTTCGCCCGGCCAGTGTGTTTGCCGCGACGAGCTTTGAGAAGCTCACCAAGCCTGAGAGGACTTTCCTGAGTTGGATGGCCCCTCGGGGTATTGTGGCGGCCGCGGTCGCGTCGGTCTTTGCGCTGCGCCTGACCGAAGGCGATGGCTCGGTGATCGATCCAGAGATTCAGGCCGCGGCGGGACGCCTGGTTCCGATCACCTTCACCGTGATCATCGGCACTGTGCTCGTCTATGGCCTCAGCGCGAGTCGTGTGGCTCAGCGTTTGGGCGTCGCCGATCAGGATCCCCAGGGCGTCCTGATCATCGGTGCCCACAAGTGGGCTCGCGAGATCGGCCGCATGCTCGCGAGCAAGCAGGTCTCGGTGATGCTTGTAGACACCAATCGCATGAATCTCCGAGAGGCCCGCATGAGCGGCCTGCGCACAAAGCACGCCAATGTGCTTGAAGAGGGTGCCGCAGAGGAACTCGAACTCACCGGCGTTGGCCGCGTGCTCGCGCTCACGCCCAACGATGAGGTCAATGCACTCGCCCTCCAGCAGTTTGTCGGC
>JAJDDL010000226.1 GCA_029260335.1 Phycisphaerales bacterium
ACGCTGCCCCGAGTGCGGCGAGGGCGATTGGGAATCGCTCAATATTGGCTCATCATCAAAAGCGAGCTAGGTCCAGCGTTGGGCGATGGGCATCCGGCGACCAAACCCGAACGCCACGCCCGAGACTTTCAACCCCGTCGCAAGTTGCTTGCGTTTGTACTCATTCTGGTCGATGAGCCTCGCGATGCGAGAGACGACCGCGTCGTCAAAGCCCTGAGAAACAAGCGTCGCAGGGCTCAGCTTCTGTTCGATCAGGCCCGCGACGATCGGGTCGAGCATGTCATACGGCGGCAAGCTGTCGATATCCTTCTGATCGGGCGCGAGCTCTGCGCTGGGCGGCTTGTCGATCGTGTTCTGTGGAATCGGTGACGGCGGCAATCCCAACGCCAGGGCGTTCTCATTGATCCACCGCGCGATCGCAAAGACCTGCGTCTTGAGCAAATCGCTCAAGACCGCGAGCCCGCCATTCATGTCGCCGTAAAGCGTGCAATAGCCGACCGCAAGCTCGCTCTTATTGCCTGTGGTAAGCACGAGCTCACCCGTGCGATTGGAATGCGCCATGACGATCATGCCGCGGATCCGCGATTGGAGGTTTTCCTCGGCGATATCCGGCAAACTGGCTCCCAGCCGCGAGACGCCCAGATCGTCAAACGCACTATCAATTGTCGCGCGGGCGCCGTCGAACGCTTCTTCGATCGGCACAATGACAAACTTGGTCCCCAAACGCTGTGCAAGCTCCCGCGCGTCCTCAACGCTGTGGCCGCTCGAATACTTGCCTGGCATCGCGAGGCACGTGACGCTTTTCGGGCCCAAGGCCGCCGCGGCGATGACCGCGGTGACCGCCGAATCGATCCCACCGCTGAGCCCGAGCACGACGCGCTCAAAGCCGGTCTTGTGCACATAGTCCCGCACGCCGAGGGTCAGCGCTCGGCTGAGCAGTTCCTCGCCGGTCGTGCCCACGCGCGGATCATCGACATCGGCAACACCGTGTGTGTCCGGTTCGATATCACAGATCGTCACGTGCTCCTGAAATCCCGGGCCTGCGGCGAGCAGCCTTGCCTTCGGGTCATACACGCACGCGTGCCCATCGAAAATGAGCTCGTCATTGCCCCCGACCTGGTTGGTGGATGCGACAAACACGCTGTGCCGCTCGGCGTGCCGGGCGACAAGCTCGCGATGACGCTTCCCCTTGCCGAGCACAAACGGGCTGCCCGAAGGGTTGACAATGAGCTGGGCCCCCGCGTCGATCAGCGCCTCGACGGGATCGGCATCCCGCGCGTGCTGATCCGCAAAGCCGACGTCGTCTCCCTTCCACAGGTCCTCGCAGATACTGAGCCCGACGCGCACGCCCGCGATCTCATGCACCACCGCGCGATCGCCCGCGACGAAGTACCGGTCCTCGTCGAACACGTCATACGTCGGCAGCAGCCGCTTGTCGTAGTGATCAATGAGCTTGTTGTCGCGATAGAGAAGCAAGGAGTTGGCAAGGCCATTCTTGATGGGCAGTGGGCAGCCCAGAATGACCGCCATGCCCTCGGTCATCGTCTCGCCGATGCGTTTGGCGGTCTGGGCGCAGCGCTGAATGAAACCCTCGCGAAGGAGCAGGTCCTTGGGCGGATAGCCGCAGATACTCAGCTCGGGTGTGACCAGTAGATCGGCCCCGGCCGCGCGGGCCTCGTGGATCGCCCGCTCGATGAGCCCGGCGTTGTGATCAATCGCGCCGATCGTCGGGTTGAGCTGCGCCAGGGCCAGTCGCATGGAGGATCGTATTCAGTCGCAGACCAAGGCGCGGCCGGAAGCTCAGCTTGCCGGCTCTTCGCTTGGGAGTTCGTTGTTGGACGCGTTGGGGGTATTGGACGAGTTGGGGGTATTGGGCGGGTCGGAGCCATCGGGAGGCGGCGTGCCGTTGGTCCCCCGGCTCAGGGCGATGAGCTTGAGCGGATTGAGCCACACGATGCCCAGGCCCGTGCCGAGGAGGAATGCAGGCAGCTCGCTTGCAGTCACGAGCTGCGCGATCGCGGCGACGATGTCGATCTGGGCGTCCGTGGACGCGATGCCGATTGTCGCCGCTAGGCCAATCGTCAAGCCCTCACGCATGCCGAGCGAGCCCGTCGGAGCACTGGCGCCAATGAAGAAATAGAACGCACCGCTGACGATCGCCTCGGACCAGCCTAGCTCAACGCCGAGCATTGTCGCGGCGAGCTTGAAGCGGATGCCGTGCAACGCGATGTCTGTCAAGCGGAGCACCGCGTTGGACCCGACCGCGCGGACACTTGCAAGCATGACCACGCCCGCGTGCAACTGACTGAATGAGGCCGATCGCACGAACTTGCCCAGGGGCTTCACGCGCGTGGAGTCGGCGAGTGCCTGGAGGCGTCCAAGGCCCTTGCCCGGACCCAGATACCTCGAGAGCAGCACAACAGCAGTTGCGATCACCGCAACGCCAGCAACGACCATCGCGACCCAGAGCAGATCGATCTCGCGACGGATCGCCGAGGCGCCGAACACCGGTGCCAGGAACGCGGGGATCAGGACGCCGATAGCCCCAAACCATGCGGCGATCGTGAACAGAGGCACGCCGTCGCGACGGTTGTGGTACACCGTCCGGAAGATCAGGCTCATCTTGAATGGCAGATAGCTGAAAAGCGAAGCAATGGCGCTGACCGCTTGCAGATCGATCACGCCCAGCCTTCGCACGGGCAACAACGCTACAAAGAAGACCAGCCCGTTGATCGCGAGCGTGCCCAGTGCCAGCGCGACCAGGCCCGCGACCTGGTACCAGGGCGCGTTGCCCAGGGTCTTGAACTGCTCTTGATTCTCCGAACTGAAACCCATGCGCAGGGCCCAGGCAAGCAGCGCGAGCCCGATGAGGAACCCGATGAGCTGGATCAAGAGCTTGGCGATCGGCCGCGCCCGGCGCGAGGACTGAGTTTCCAACTGCTGGGGATCCATGGTCAAGGAGTATCGGCTCTCTGGAGATCAAACACCACACGCCCCGCCTGAGGCCACGATCGCACCGGCGGGCCAAGGCTCTGGGTCCATGCATCGATGACCGTCGGCGACACGCCCGAGTCATACCAGCCGTCTCCAGTCAGGCGTGAGAGCTCGCTGAAGTTCACGTCGACGTAGCGGACGCCCAGGTCGAGCAGTCCTTGGGTCCAGGCGTTTGGATCATCGGGTGAGGCCCGCACGAGTTCGCCCAAGGGCGATACATCCCAGGTCGTGTGATAGAGCGTCGAGGGTCGGATGTAGAACGGGGTCGCGTCGCCGAGCAAGTAG
>JAJDDL010000227.1 GCA_029260335.1 Phycisphaerales bacterium
GCCGCGATCGATCGCCCAATCTTTCATCGCAGAAGCGAGCGCCTCGGCGACGTGCTCCTCGATCGGCTCACCCTGCTCGATGGTGCGGGTGAATGCGGTGTAGACGGCCTTGGGCAGACGCCGGCGCATGGCCTGGTCGCCGAAGACATCGGTCGCGTAGATCGAATCGACCTTCACGTTGTCGAAGCGGTCAGGGTCATCGTCCTGACGCCAATCGATGGACGAGTTGACTGCTTCGGCGTGTATTGTGTCGGTATCCATAACCCAGGGCCCCTGTGAGTTCCGTCTCGGCTTGCCCGGTCGCGCAAGGCGACCGGTGACAGATCGACCAATCAGGAGATTAGAGCGAGACCAAAGGTGAAATCAACCGAGGGGGGCCGACTGATCGGTTGTCGTTTGTGATTCTGAGGTCCGAAGACCATTGCAAAGCTCGCTCACGAAGCTGCGGGCCTCTTCTGAGTGATCCGAGGCCTGGTCCAATCGTCGGACCAATGCGCTGCCCACGATCGCTGCGTCGGCACTTTGGACAACACCGGCGACCTGTTCGGCGGTAGAGATCCCGAATCCGCAGGCGATCGGCAGGCTCGTTGCCTTGCGGATGACCTCGACCATGGGCTGGATATCAGGAATGTCCCGACGCTCGCCCGTGATACCAACCCGCGCCATGAGGTAAACAAAGCCGGTGGAGGCCTTGGCCAGCCGAGCCGCTCGCTCGGATGGAGTGGTGGGTGAGACCAGAAAACTGAGGCTCAGGTCGTGCTCGGAGGCGGCCGACTGGACATCCGCGGCCTCTTCGAGTGGGAGGTCAGGGATGATCAGACCGTCGAACCCGGCCGCCTTGGCTCGGCTGACGAACTCTGCGGGCCCGCCCCAACGCTGGACGATCGAGACCGAGACCATCGCGATCAAGCCCATGGAGAGCTGTTCGCGGGTCTGTTGGATCTGCTCGAAGATCTGCTCCACCGTCACGCCCGATTCCAGGGTCCGGTGCATCGCACTGGCGATCACGGGGCCATCGGCGATCGGATCCGAGAATGGGATACCGATCTCGGCGATGCTCGCGCCGGCTTCTTGCATCGCGTGCAGGACCTTGGGGGTTGCATCCAGGCTCGGGTGGCCTGCGCAGACGAATGGCATGAGGGCTTTTCGGTTGTCGGCTTGCAATGCCGCGAAGATGTCGTCGATTCGTCCCATGGTCAGGCGATTACGTCCTTGATGTTTTCGAGTCCCTCGGTCAGGACGCGGGGGCCATCCTCGGTGATGAGGATATCGTGCTCGTAGTGGACACTCAGGGAGTGATCCGCGGTGAAGACCGGCCATCCGCCGCGTTCCTGCTCGGTCTCGGCTGAGCCGATGCCGATCATGGGCTCGACGGCGATAAGCGTGCCCGGCTCGATGCGGCGGGTCGAATCGGGCCACTCGCCGAAGAATGTCGGCAGAACGTTGGAGACGAACGGCGGCTCGTGCAGGCGTTTGCCGTAGCCGTGACCGCCGAGTCCGCGAATCAGATGGAACTTGCACTCGCCCTCGACGTGCTCTTGGACCGCTTTGGCCCAATCAAGGAATGTGTTGCCCGGGCGGAGCTGGGCGATGCCTCGGCGGAGCGATTCCTTGCCCGCATCGCAGAGCCGCTTGGTGAGTTCTGGGGGCTCGCCGAAGACGTAGGTCCAGGCGGCGTCGCCGATCCAGCCGTGGTGGGTGACGCCGATATCAATCTTGAGCACGTCGCCCATGGCCATGGGCTGCTCGTAGTAGCCGGCGGTGCCATGGACGATGCAGTCGTTGACACTCAGGCATGCGTGGCTTGGGAAGGCCGGGCCGCGGAAGCCTCGCGGCTTGTAGCCAATGAAGCATGACTTGCACTTGAGCTCGGCAAGCGTCAGGGCAACGAAGCGGTCGATCTGCGCAAGAGTCTGGCCCGGCTGGAGCCATGCCGAGAGGCGGCGATGCACCTCGACGACTTTCTGCGCCGAGACGTACGCGGCTTCGGCGTCTGCACCTTCGATCTTGGGGATTCGGGCCATGAGCGACGATGGTAGGGAGCCGACGATGCGAGGTCAGGCTTTGTCCGGCGTCGGGGTGGCAGATCGCACGTCGAAGGCGATCTGGCCTTTGCACAGCACGAGATCGACCGGGCTGCCGCCGAACTCGTAGCCGAGCTGGCGTTCGTCCTGGTATCGCAGGAGGATGAGGTCGGCTCGATTGCCCGGCACGATCGAGCCACGATCGGGCAATGCGAGCAGATGCGCGGCGTTTCGCGTGCAGGCTCCGATCGCCTCGGCTGCGCTGATACCGAGATTCCGGACGCCCAGAGCGATTGCCATGGGCATGCTTGCGCTTGGGGCGCTGCCGGGGTTGCAGTTGGATGCAATCGCGAGCAAGCACCCGGCGTCGAGCAGTGCCTTGCCGTCGGCGTACCGGCCATCGACATGGAACCCCGAGCAGGGCAGGGCCACGCCGAAGGTGTCGGACTTTGCCAGGGGCGCGATGTCGGCGTCGACCGTGGCTTCGAGATGATCAACGCTTTTGGCACCGTGGTCGATGGCCCATCGGGTCATGCCGAGGCTGTTGAACTGATCCGTGTGGATACGGATGGGGTGTCCAAGCTCTTGGGCTCGCTCGAACAGTTGCACGCACTCGTCGAGCGACCACGCGCCTTGCTCGCAATAGGCGTCGATCGTGATGCCTGGGAACTCGTCATGGACGGCCACCAATGTCTCGTCGATCGTTTGACGGACGAAGTTCTCGCAATCCGGATCCTTCGCGTGTCCGATGCACGCGGTCGGTACGAGGGTCCCCGCCCAGGTTTCGCTCGCTTTGGTGATGGCGCGAAGCATCTTGAGCTCGTCGGCAGTGCTCAGCCCATAGCCGCTCTTGATCTCGACCGTGGTTGTTCCTTCTCGGAGCATCCACTCGAGCCGGTGGGAGAGCGATTCGACGAGCTGCGCCTCGCTCGCTTGCCGGACGGCACGGACAGTGGACATGATGCCGCCGCCGGATTCGAGGATTTCGAGATAGGTTGCGCCTTGTTGTTTGCGTTCCCATTCGTCCAGGCGATCGCCCGCCGAGCACGCGTGGGTGTGGCAATCGATGAATGAGGGCATGAGCACGCGGCCGGCGCAGTCGATGCGTTGTGGTGAGTCAGAGTTGGCGGTGGCGTGACCTGCCGGTCCGACCGATGCGATCAGCCCGTCGCGCACGACGACCTCTCCAGAGTCGATCGCTCCAAGTTCGCCAATCGTGTGCCCGCGCAAGGGACCCGAGTCGTCGGCCGATGCAAGCGTGAGCACGCGAGCGTTCGAAAGAATGATCTCAGCCATCGCCCGGCTCCGTGCGCTCGAGGCCCCGTGCGTTTGCCAACTCATCGATGAACGACAGGAACAACCGAGCCGCGACCCGCGAGGTCCGACCGTTTTCGTCCACTTGCGGATTCAGCTCCATGAGGTCAAAGCACCGCAGACGCGGTTGACGGGCGGCGGCCCGGACCCATCGCTCGCACAGAGCCGGATCCCATCCGTTTGGATTCATCGCGCTCACCCCTGGCGCATGGGCCTGGTCGATCACGTCGAGGTCGAGGCTCACGAAGAGGTCGCCGAAAGGCCATCGCGCTTCTGGTGTGAATCGCTCAATCTTCCCGCCGTTGGCTTTGAACCAAGCCAGGTGCTCGCGGGAGTTTGCGAACTGATCCAGGCCGTGCACGTGCAGCTCTCGGGCGACGCCCGTTTCCAGGAGCCGGCGGAACGGCATGCCCGAGCCCTCCTTGTCTCGGACATCGAGGTGTGCATCGAAATAGACGCCCGTCATGCCTGGCGCGGTGGCTTGGGAGACCCCGCGCACGAAGGGGAAAGTGAGG
>JAJDDL010000228.1 GCA_029260335.1 Phycisphaerales bacterium
ACGCGCGCCGAACGCCTTGTATTGGACGAACTGACGGCAAGTTGCCACCTGTGTTCGCGATCATGAATCCAATCTCCACGGCACTCGCAAAAACCCCCTCTGGGAAAGGCGATTCATGAGTACCCACGCAGCCTATAGAAATCGGACCTCGAACGCAAGTCAGATATTCCGTGTCCACAAGAAAGCTATTATCGGACGCAGTGTCGTCTAGAGGGTCTTCACACTCCAATAACACGTACAGAAGCTGAATTTCCAACTTGCAAGAATCCCTGGGAGGAACCCCTGCGTATGTAGAATGTGGGAGTGGCAGCTCGTGCCGGGGAGAAAGGATTGTCGATTCGGGCCACAAGGCTCGGCCCAGCGTGAGGCAAAACCATGGCTGTTCCAAGAGCCACACAAGGACAAATAGACCTCGACTTAATGACGCGGATCGCGTCTGGTGAGGAAAAAGCAGTAGAAGATCTGTACGATCGATTTGGTTCGCTAGTGTACAGGTTGGCGTATCAGTCAATGCCCACGCGGGCAGAGGCAGAAGACGCTGTTCAGGAAGTGTTCGTGAGATTGTGGAAGACAGCCGATCGATTCGATCCCAAGAGAGCGGCATTGGTGACCTGGGTCATGCTCATCACGAGGCGACACCTTGTGGACAAGCTTCGCCGCTCGAGGGCGAGAGTGAAGGCTTCGACCCTGGACGAAGCACCACAGCCGGGCGTCGGCGCAGGCGAGAGCGAGCGGTTTGAGCAGGATGAACGATTCGAGGCTCTGATGGAACGCGTGAACACGCTACCAGAGCTCCAGCGGACTGTAATAGTGAGAGCCTACCTCGGTGGGCAAACACTTCGGCAGATAGGTGAAGAGTTGAACACACCATTGGGTACCATCAAATCCGCGTTGAGCAGGGCTTTGGTCCGCCTACGTGAGCGATCGGGCGAGGAGTTTGCGCTATGACTATTCAGGAGATGATCGAGAACGCGGTGCTGGATGCGGTCGGCTTGCTCGAAGATGACGAGCATGCGGCTTTCGATCGCGCATTCCAGACCGCGTCTCCCAAGATCCAGGCCATGATTCGGGCCGAGCAATCGCGGCTGTCGAATCTCAACGGCTTGCTCCCGGCAGTGGATCCTCCGGTTTCGTTGCGCTCTGAGGTGATCGGCAAGGTGCGTGAGGCAATCGCCGCGGCGTACCTGGCGGAGGAATCGGAGGCCGGCAGACGCCCGACGATGGAGTTGATTCCGAGCAAGAAAGTCTCGCCGATCTGGCGAGCGGCCGCGATCGGATCGCTTGCCGCGGCGGTGGTCTTTGGCGTGAGCGTGACGCGGATGACCGCCGAGTATGACACGCTGCGCGACGCGATCGGCAAGGATCAGCTTCTCGAACAGATCACCCAGCAGTTCAGTTCCCGGTATGTCCAGGACATGATGTTCGACCAGGACACCGCACGATTCGTGTTCGCCTCGGCGAGCGGCGACTTTGGCGGCCAGGCGGCGGTTTTCTGCAATCCAGGTTGGGATGAGTCCCGATTCTTCTCGACAAAGCTTGCCTCCATGGACAACCAGCGATTCCGGTTGGCGGTGGTTGACGAGAACGACCAGATCATCCGCGAGTTGCTCGCGTTCGATGCCAGCGGCGGCCCCTTGGACAGCGAGAACGTCAACTTTGATCCCCAAGAGTTTCGTGCGACCAATAAGCGGCTCGCGGTCTTTGCAGAGGACGAGCAGTCTGAGCCGATCCTGCGGTCGCTGCCGATCGCCTGAGATCATGCAATCACGATGTGCTTGAACCCAGGCCCCGCTCAAGCGGGGCCTGTTTGTTTGACCAGATGAGCCGGGCCTGTGATCACGATTGCGATTACTGCGATGGGCTGATCCACCGCGCGTCATCGAGAACCAGTTCCAGGTTCGCGGCTTGCTCGAAGTCTGACTTCACCTTGGCGAGCTTGCGATACAGGATGAGCATGAGCAGCACGCAGAAGAGCGATCCGATGACCACCCCGATCGCAGCGTAGTAGAGCTTCTCGGATTCGATGGGATCGCCGACCACGACGTCTCCGGCGAGGCGTGTGGCGGCGCCGGCACTCGCACCCTTGCCATGCAAGTTTGCGGCACTGACGAGCGCCCGGGCGTAGGTGTCGAGGGTCCTCTCGGTCTCCCGCGCGCCGTCGCCGCGCAGTTCCAAGGTCAGAAGACCTGGGCCCGAATCGAGGACTGCCAGGTCACTATCAAGCCGAACCAGGAGCGATCCGGGCTCGGTGAGCTCATCGATGCCGCGATCGGCCATCCGGCCCGCGGCGCTTTCGATTACGCCCGGCTCAAGCACAATCGAAGCGACCGCCTCTTTCCAAGCTTCCATCTGCGATTCGCTCAGCTCTCGTCCGACGACATGAGGCTCCACGCCAACCGTGGCGGCAAATCGAGCGGGGGCGATAGAACCTGCGGTAATCCAAGCGAATCCGCCCACGATCGCGAGGCTGAGGACCATGCAGATGAGACCAATCCCGGCCTTGGCACCGGCTTGTCGCTGATTGAGTCGCTTCTCCATCGCACGCAGCCGGTGGGTAGCGTGGACCACCTCGCCGCGCTGCTTGATGATCGCCTCTGTCTCTTCCATGCGACGCACGAGCGCGTTGCCGGCGGTCTTGAACTTCTTGGCCTTGTCGCGCAGGAGGCGCCTTGCCAGCACCAGCCGGGTGCGTCGCGTCACATTCCAATCATCCGGCCTCGCGACCGTTGTGACCTGGGCCTCGGCTGCGGGGCCCTGTTTGCGAGCCTGCTTGAGCTGAGCGCGAAGTTCTTCCACTTCGGGCGGGCCCTGCTCGGCTTCGGTGCGCAGCCGTTGGTTTTCCTTGGCCAGATTCTCGAGGTCGGCCTGCGTCCGATCGCGCTGGTCGACGAGTTCCTTGATCCGCTCGGCGACTTCCTGCTCGACTTCCCCACCGGCGCGGGCTTCGTCGAGGCGTTGCTCAAACTCCATCGCGCGGACCTCGGCCCCCTTCTCCTTGGCGACCGATTGCGCGAGAGCCTCTTCGAGCATGGAGCACTGCTCACGCTGGCGACCAATCTGCTCGCGGGCCTCGTGGAGTTCGGCCTCAAAACGCTCGGCCGAGGCCTGGGCTTGCTCGAAGCCTCTGCGCACGGCCTGGTATTCCTCGGCCAGGGTGCGCATCTCTTCGACGCGCGTGCTCAGCTCGCCATGAGCCTCGTCCAGATTCGCCTGGCGACTCTCGATCTCGGCTTGCAGCCGTTGACGCTCGGCCTGGATCTGCTGCTCGGCTTCGGACTGTTTCCCGGCCTGCTGCTGGCGGGCTTCTTCGAGCTGTTGCTCCAGAGCCCGGACCTGTTCGCTCGATTGCGACTGGGCTTGGCGGAGCCCGTCTTCCAGCTCGCCGATTCGCTGCTGCAACTGAGCCTGGGCGTGGGCGGCCTGCTGGGCGGCGGCTTGCTGCTCGGCAATCGCCTTCTCACGCTTGGTGAGTTCCTGTTGGAGCCCGGCGATCTGCTTCTCGAGTTCCAGGATTCTGGTGCTTGCTTCATTGCGGCCGCCGTCGTGGTCCTTGCGCAGAGAGTCGAACTCTTGCTTGAGTGACTCGCGTTCTTGGCGAAGCACGTCGATCTGCTCACGCAGGGACTGGCTCTCGACCTTCCAGCTCTCCTCGCGAGCCTCGCGGTCCTGCTGCCGTTGAGCGGCGAGTTCGTGGGCCGAGCGGAGGTCGGCGCGAGCGGCGGCCAGCTCGTCACCGAGTTGCTGGAACTTGGCGCGTGCTTCTTCAAGCTCTGCTTCCAGATCTGTGACGCGCGTCTGGGCGGTCGCGAGCTCACGCTCGCGAACAGACGACTCGCGGCCGAGTTCGGCGACCTTGGCACGAGCACCCTCGAGTTCTTGCTGATGATCCTGGAGCTTGGAGGCTCGCGAATCGACCTCGCGTTCCTTCTGGGTGATCGAGTCCTGGAGTTCCTTGAGCTTGGCCATCTCTTGACGGCGCTGCTCGTGGGCGTCGCGGAGGGTCTGGAGTTGGCTCTCGACATCTGAAAGCAGAGCCATCACATCCTCGCGCGACTGGGGCGCTGAGGTAGCGTTTGGGCTTCTTGGTGGCTGATTGCCTGTTCCCATCTCCGAGGCCACTCCGATCGCCCGGGAGGTTCTGCCCGGTCAATGGACTATCGGCTGGTCCTCAGAGCGGCTAAACCGGCGCGATCGCTCGCCTGTCTTCCCCGGCCCGCACATACCGCACCGGCATTGATTACCCGGACGTACCCCCGCCAATCGGTAGATTCTGGGACCGAAAGAGGAATACTCGCACGCTGCGGGCTGTTGCGGTACGCTGAGGACGAGTGTCTGGGGGACCGATAGGTCTTGCAATTGAGGAGTAACGCATGCTGAAACGTCACGGATTTGGCTTGGGCGAAACAATCGGCGCGGTTGTCGCATTGGGTGCGGTGGGTGTTGTTGGGTACTCGATGTTCTCGGGCGAGTGCATGCTCGGCGGCGGTTGCGGCGTGGACTCTGCGAACTCCGCTCCGGCGAGTTCGGTCACGAGCGTGATCAGCTCCGACGCGAGCTACGGATGCTCGGGTGGCGGATGCGACTCGCCTCCGACCGATCTCCTCCTCGCGAGCGACGCCGGGGATACGCACTGCGCCACTTCGTGTGATATTGGCGAGCTTGCCAGTGAGTGCGGCACGACTTGTGAGGCTCAACTCCTCGCGACAACCGATCAGAGCGATTCGAATCTGACGATGATCAAGGCTGAGACCGAGGTTGATTGCTCGGCGGCGAAGACTGCTTGTGAGACCGAGTGCGAGAGCGAGAAGCCGCTCGACTGATCGTGATGTGGATAGAGAAAACACCGAGAGAGCTCCCGACAGGGAGCTCTTTTCTTGTCAAGATGATTCACCACAGAGGCACCGAGAGCACAGAGAAGCGGGGCTTGGTGCGAGGAGACTGACGATTTCGGTCCGTGAGACTTACACTGGGTTCATGGCGACATTTATCCTGAAGACGGAGCCGGGTGATTACTCTTGGGATGATCTTGTGCGCGACAAGCGAACCGAGTGGGACGGCGTCACGAGCCCAGCCGCGTGCAAGCACCTGCGTTCGACGAGGAAGGGTGATGAGGCGCTGATCTATCACACCGGCGACGAGCGGCGAGTTGTCGGGCTGGCGACGATTGTGAAGGGCCCCTACCCCGATCCTGCTCGGCCTGATCTGACCAAAGCCGGGGATACGAAGTTTCCGCTTGTGGACGTCAAGTCAGTGCGAGCGGTGAAGACGCCGGTGACGCTTGCGGATATC
>JAJDDL010000229.1 GCA_029260335.1 Phycisphaerales bacterium
GGTCTGCCCGGCGATCATTGTCCGCTCCGCTTCTGCATGTCCGACGCGACATCCTCGATCGTCTGCTCAAGCGGTATCGAAGCTTGAAACCCAACCGCCTCGCGAACCTTGGTGAGGTCCGGCACGCGCCGTTGCAGGTCTTCGAAGCCGCTCGCAAACGCCTCATTGTAGGGGATGGTTGATATCTCAGAACTTGACTGGAGGGTTCGAACAATCGTCTCAGCCAACTCGCCAATCGAGATCTCTCGATCAGACCCGATGTTGAATACTTGCCCCCTGCTCGCTTGCGAACGAAGCAGCCGAGGCAAAACCGGACAAACGTCTCGGACATCGGCAAAGCAACGCGTCTGAGCTCCGTCGCCGTGCACAACCAGCGGTTCACCCGCGAGCGCCGCACCGACGAATCGCGGCACCACCATGCCGTAGGACCCAACCTGGCGGGGGCCGATCGTGTTGAAGAATCGGGCGACAACCGTCGGCACCGACCCGGCGTGGTTGTGCGCGAGCGCGAGGTGCTCGTCCAGCGCCTTCGCCTGAGCGTAAGACCATCGGGTGACCGTTGTCGGGCCGTAGACCACGTCGTCGTTCTCGCGAAACGGGCATCGCGTCCCCTTGCCGTACACCTCGCTGCTCGAGGCGATCAGCGTCGGGACCCCCTGTGAATCTTGGCCGTGGGTTTGGGCGAATCGCAACAGCGAGGCGGTCTGCTCGACATTGATCTCGATAGCGCGGATCGGATCGTCAATGACCAGTTGCACGCCCACCGCGGCCGCCAGGTGATAGATCTCATCAAAGACCTCTCCGGGGCCCAACGCGTCCAGCGCGTGCGAGAGATCCGCCTCCATGAACCGCAATCCCTCGTGCCGCTCAAGGAGGTTGCCTCGCGTGCCTGTCGAAAGATCATCAATGACCGTGACAGACTCACCTTGTGCAGCAATCGCTCTACCAGATGCGAACCAATGAAACCAGCCCCGCCGGTCACGAGGACTCGCCGGGGCTTGAGTTCTATGGAGTTTGTGCCGTCAGAAGGCACCTGGGGTCATCCCTCCGCATTCTTCTGGTAGGCGTGGGTGACCTGGATGTTCTTCTTGAGATACCCGCCCGCGGCGTGACGCACGCCGTTGACAAGAACCCCCATGAACTCGCCCCGGCCCTCGTCGAGTTCGTTGCGGAGTCGGGCAACCAGGCCTCGCTTCTCGCTCAACGCCCGCACGACAAGCAGGCTCGCGTCGCAGCGATTGGCGAGTGCCGAAGCGTCGCCGGAGACAATCGCCGGGCTCGTGTCGATGATCACCATGTCATACTTCGCCGAGGCCTCGGCGAGCACCCGGCCCATCGTCTCGCCCGCCAGATACTCGCTCATCCGGTTCTGGCGCGAGCCGGCCGTGAGCACATCGAGATTGTCTCGGTCAGTCTGCTGGATGGCAGAGTCCAGGGTCTCGCTCGACGCGAGCACATCGCACAGACCGGGCGACTCGCTCCGTCCGAGCAGGCGATGGATCCCCGGCCGGCGCAGGTTCGCGTCGATGAGAAGCACCTTCTTGTCCGAAGCCGAGAACGCCATCGCGAGGTTGATCGCCGATGTCGTCGCGCCGGACTCGGGCATGCCCGCTGCGATGAGCAGCGTCCGATGCCCCGACTGCTGCATCCGCTTCTGCAGATGCGTGCGGACCTGGCGGAACTGCTCGGCGATCACGCCCGAGGGCTGATCGCGGAACGCGGTCTCGACCGCCTTGGGACCCGTCGAATCGGTCGCGGCCTGGGTCACCACGCCAACAACGCGGGTCTTGGGAATCAACGCGATATCGGATGCTCCCTTGACACGTTGATCGAGCAGTTCGCGGAGTACGACGATCACGCCGACGAGCCCGCCGAACAAGAACACACCGGCCGGCACCATCAGCTTGAGCTGCGGGAACGACGGCAGATCGGGGATGCTCTCATACTGCACGACCCGGACCCGAGAGATATACAGCCGGCGCTGGTATTCGTCGGTCTGAGTTGCCAGATACTGCAGTGCCTCGAGGTTGCCCTTCTCACCCTCTAGATCATTCAATCGAGACTGCTTGTCCTTGATCGAATCACCCATGTCGTTGATGGTGCGAAGAATTGTCGTGAGCTGCTCGAGTTCTGTGCCCAGCTTCTCCTTGCGCAGTTCCAACTCAGCTACCTGCCGGTCAAAGGTCGCGACCGCCGAACGCATCTCTTCGATCTGGGCGCTGAAGAACCGCGGCATTTCCGTCTCACGGGTGGCCTCGAGCTGGGCCTTCTGGCCCGCGAGCGTGTTGCGCATCTGGACGAGCATGATGTGCTGTTCGCCCACCTCCAACTGGAGCTTGCGAACCTGCGCCTCAAGCTGATTGATCGTCTGGATGAGATACTGCATCGTCGGCAAGCCGTCGATGGCCATGCGGATATCGTCGGGAAACTGCACGCCACCCGGTGCATTGAGGAGCTGTTCAAACCGTGAAAGCATCTGCAGAGCCGCGTCGCGATTCACCAGGATCTCGGCAAGCTGCACGTTGACAACACCGATTTCCTGATACTTGTGGTTCGCGTTCTCCTGGACCGACTCGACTCCCTCGTCTCGCATCAACTCTTCGCGCTCGGCCTGGAGCGACTCGATCAGCCCGTTCAGGTCGGCAATCTGCTTGTTGATACTGGCCAACTGCTTGTCGTTCTCGGTCTTTTCTTGAGACCCGAGATCCGCGAGATAGAACTCGCGGATCTTCTTGCACAGATACGCCGCATCGCCGGCGTCTTGGGTTCGAACGCTCAACTCGATGTACTGGGTCTCGGGAATCACGCTCGCCCGCGAGATGTCTTCCAAGTCTTCAAACGCCGACACCCGGTCAAACTGCCCACCGCCGTCCTTGAAGTTGCTCGCCCATTCCGATGCCTCGGCCTGCAGTACCATTGGGTCTGTGCGTTCCAGGAACGCCGTGAGCACACGGTTCGATGTCATCGCGACCGCTTGGGTCTTCATGAAGCGTTCGAGTTCCTCGGTGTCGACCGAGTCTTCCTTCCTCGCGGCTTCGGTCTTGGGACCGGCCATCTCAAAGATCGTGGAGGAGGCATAGACCGGATGGAGCCTCAGCAGCGCGAAGTGGGCGATCCCCCCGAGGATCGCTCCCACCACGACCGCGCCTGCGAGCACCCACCGGTACTTCTTGAGCAGCCGGACCGGGTCGATCGTCACGTTACCCACGCTCGATGCCGAACTCTGTTGTTGGGCGGCGCGCGGGCGTCCGCTGCTCGATGGCATAACTCTGGCGGCCGGTGCGGTTGGCATCTCAAATCCTCTATTCACGGGACACTGATCCCGTTTCTCATCTGTCGGGCCTGCTTCGGGCCCGTGGTTTTACGGAAGCGCGTTGATTCGTTCGGTCGCCTCGGAGAGAAGTTCTCCATCTGTCTCGTCAAGGTTCGCCCCATTCTGACTTAGAACACGTATCGTCCGAACGAGATTTAGGGCCAACTCCTTCTTGCCCATCTCAGTCAGCACAATCGCCAGATGCAGCGTGATCGTCGCGTCGTTCTCGGGCGCTCCGATAAGCCGCAGGGCCTCTTCCAAGGTAATTTCGGCCGCCGCATCATCGCCCACCAAGTGCTGCACCCAACCAAGCGTGTCGACGATCGCCGCAACCCGGGGCATCCGATTGAACGCCTCCTGCGCGTAAGGCAGCGCCTCCTGCGGACGCCCGAGCCGCTCGGCGAGCACGTAGGCGATGTTGTTGTGAAACTGCCATTCGTTCGGGTGCAGGGTGAGGCCTTCTTGCCACACCGACACCGCCTCCTCGAACCGCTCGAGTTCCATGAACGCCGCGCCCTTGAATACATACGCGCTGCGTTGCAAATGCGGCTCGGCGTTCTGTGCGATCAACGCGTCATAGATCTGATGGGCTTGCGACTCTGTGTCCTCGACCGACGAAAGCCCCCGCGCCGCGAACAAGTCCAGCTGTCTGCGATGCTGCCCGCCGCGCTTCGCGGCTTCGATCACCGCCAGGAAATCCCCGCGGTCCTCGAAGATGCGATTCACCTCGCCGAACCAACGCGCCATCCCCGCCTGATTCTCCACCAGCAAGGCAAACGCCCGGCGCGCATCCTCGATCGCAAAGTCCTTCTGAGAAGCAAGGAACAGCGCCTCGCACCTTCCAAGGAGCAGCCCGGGCGAGTCTCGAAGTATCGCTTCGAGTGGACCGAGGACCTCCATCACCACACGATATCGTGGCGGATCCTCGAGCAGCAGGCTCTGCACATACCGTTGCGTCGTGGCCGCATCCTTGGATCGCTCCCACGCCTGAGCGAAGTAGATCGATGCCCGTCCAAAGTCCCCGGTAACCGCAAACGCGTTTCCGATCTCTCGCAGGAGACTCGGGTCGTTGGGTCGGGTCGTGATCGCGTGATCGGCGATCTCCACAGCGCCGCCCGCCTGGCCAGCGCGAGAGAATGCTCGAACTGCGCTGGTCACAATGCTGTTGGTGGGGGGGCGCGCGAAGACCGCCGAGCGAAGATCGCCGAGCATCCCGTTTCGATTGCCCAGATACGAGTTGACCTGAGAGCGAATGAGGTAGGCATCGACGTGCGCCGGGTTGCGCGTCAGCGCGATCGTGAGATCCTCGCGGGCGTCCAGGAGCAATCGCTCGCTGCCGTTCACCTGCGCGAGTCGCAGCGTGAGTCGGGCGCGCTGCACGTATGCCCTGGACGACTCAGGGAAGAGCTCGATCGCACTCTGCACGAGTTCGCGCGCTCTTTCCATCTCCTCCATCTGGGCCGCGTTCTCTGATCGAAGCAGCAGGACCGATTCATTTTTGGATGCCTCGTCGGCCAGCGACGCAAGTATCTGCTCGGCCTCCTCGAACTCGCCAATCCGTCCGAGTGCTTGAGCCAAACGCAACGCGTAATCGAAGGTCCGCGTGTCCTTGCCCGCGTCCACGATGATCCGGTACGACTCGATCGCTTCCGGCCAGCGTGCCAGCCCGCCAAGCTGGTCGGCGAGGAACTTCTCGACCCGGAGAGTCTGCGGATTCTCCCAGCGACGAGCCTGACGGATCGCGTTCAGGCCCCCGTCGATATCGCCATATCGAATGAGGAGCTGGCCAAGCTGGAGATAGGGCGTGGGGCTATCGAGATCCCCCTTAGTCTCGAAAAGTGCCCCGATGTAGTTGGAGAAGTCCGCTCTTGCGCTCTCGATATCTCCCTGATCGCCGTGCCAGATGGCCGCGAGCGTCGCCAGCTCCAATGAGTCACCCTCTGCCCGCATCGAGTCGATCAGCGTCTTGGCCTCGGCCCATTGCGCGAGGTCCATGTGCAGCTTGGTCAGCTTGATCCGATTCGATCGGTCCGTCGGGTCACGCTGGGCGAGCGTGCGCCTGGTATTGAGTGCCCACTGGCGATCGCCGACCTCGGCCTCTAAGTCGATGCGCAGATCAAAGATCGCACTGTTGCCGCGTGTCAGTGCCTGCTTGGTGAGCAACATCCGCAACGCCTCATCGGATCGCCCGACGGCCCGAAGCTGGTTGGCGTAGTCCTGAATGAGCGATTGGTCGTTGCCGCGCAGACTCATCGCGTTCGCATACGTCGCGAGTCCCTCGTTCGTCTGGCCGATCCGAAACTGCATCCGGCCGAGACGCCGGAGCAGGTCGATCCGATCCGGCCGCAGGTCTGCTGCCTCTTCAAGCAGCGCCAACGCGCCGTCCAGATCATCCTCAAGTTGGCGAATATCTGCCAGCATCGTCCGTCCACCCACCGAATCCAGATCGATGCGCTGACCGATCTCGGCGAGGGCTGTCGCTCGGTCAAGGTCATTGTCCATCAAGGCCAGGCGGAATCCCAACTCGACAACCACCGGATTCTCTGGCTCGATCGCCTGGGCCTGTTGGATGTACTCGCGCGTCTTTTCGATGTCTTGGATCTGCCATCGCGACGAGGCCTTGCGCGTGAGCTTCTCGATCGGTGTGCCTTCTCCGGCATCAATGAACATGTCGATGATCGAGGGCATGGTCTCGCCCGAGTTCAGAATCCCTGCAAACCTCGCCAGCTCGGTATCGGCTGGATTCGCCTCGGTCCCTCGTGCGATCGCAATGCGTGCGCCGCTGATGTCATCCTGGTTGAGTCGGTATTGGGCGAGCTGGCGGAAGATCTCCGGCGCATCGAGCCCCGCCTCGATGGCTCGTTCCAGAACGCTCGCCGCTCCTTCAAAGTCGCCCGGCTCATCGGCGGTCCCGCGAGCCACCTCGATCGACTCGTTGATCGCCGCGAGCACCGGATCACTGGAGGTGATCTCGCCCATGGCAATCCGGATACTCTCAATCTCCTTGTCGATCGCCTCATTATCCGGCAGGCCGCGCTGCAGACGGAGATAAAGCTCCAACGCCTCGTCATACTCCCGGAGAAGCTTGTGGACGTTGGCCCGCATGGAAAGTGCCAGGCCATCGTTGCTGTTCTGTTCGAGAAAGACATCCAGGCGACGCCCGGCCTCGGTCAAGTTGCTGGCCGACATCGCGAGGTTGGCAAGCATCCAGTTCGCATCGGCGTCATCGGCCCCAACACGCTGCTCATACTCACGTATCAGGCGGCTCGCTTCAGCCAAGTCCGAATCGGCGTAGGCGATCCGACCACGCGCAATGAGCAACAATGGCGAGTCCGCGGGCAACCGACGCGTCATCTCCTCATTGCGTGAACGCATCCGATCCTTCGCGAGTTGCTTGAGCTGCTCGTCGGTTCCGGCACGCTCCCATTGCTTGAATGCCACATACGATTGGGTCGAGAGCGATCGCGTCTCGAGCGGGAACTGGCGAATGCCAACGATCGAGACCTTCTGCATTGGCCGATCAAGGATAAACTGCAGCTCCTGATACGCCTCTTCCAGCTTGTTGCTCGTGCGCAATGCGAACGCTCGACCCCAACGCATCATCATGTCGTCGGGTGCCTCGCGGGCCAGCCGCTCGGTCAGCGCAAGCGTGTGCGTTGTCATGCCGGACCCCGTACTCATCTCCAAAAACTGGAGCAACGAGATCTCATCAAGCGAAATCTTGTCCGTCGGCCACTGGCTCAGCAACAACGCGGCCTGATCCAGCTCGGCTTTATCGATAAGCGGCTCGCCTTCCACCAACGGCTCGTCGAGCAACTGTCGCATGGCAACGCTGCCGAAGACCTCGAGCCGGGTCAGCCGAAAAATCGGATGATCCGGGTGGCTCGCGAGCGCGGCGTCGACAACCTCCGCCGCCGCTCGTGCGTGCTCGCGGGCCTTGGGCTCATCAAGATCCGCCAGGGCCTTGCGCGCAAGGAACCGATGCAAGGAGACAATGCCCCGAACAACCTCGTGGTCATCCGTGCGTGCCTCCAGCGCTGCGCGAAGGTTCGCTTCGAGAATCTCTAGCTCATCCGATTCAACTTGCCGGGCGCCCGTCAAGAGTTCTGCCAACACCGGCAGCGCCATGTACCGACGGACAATCGCCGAGCCCTGCGGGTTGGATGACTTCATCAGTCCCGAAGCCAACCGAGCATGTTCCTGTGTGCGGGTTGCGTTGGAGGCAATCCTTGCGCACGCAAAGTACTCTTCCCAAGCGGCGAGATCTGTCTTGGACGCAAACGCGATCTCATACACCGAGCCAAACAGCAAGTTGAACATGCTGCGATACTCAGTCTGATCCTCTGGCGTGTAACTCTCGATCGCCTCTCGCCACTTCTTCACATAGGCGACGTTCGATCGCTCCTCGTTCACCGCCTTGCCGTACTCGTTGATCGCCTTCTTGATCTCACCTTCTTGCATCGACTTGTCGCCCGCACGCATGTGGTCCTCGGCCGACTTGGTGAGCACCATGTACGCGGGCACCGCAAGCAACCCAACCACGCCCACAAGAACCGCGCTGAGAATCGCGACGAACTTGACGTTTATCTTCGAGCCCATGCCCACCTCATTCGTCCTGCGCGAAGGCGAAGGCCTACGCGTCATTCTCTGTCATCTGCAGATCGATCCAATCCGGGGCGCAGAGCAAAATCTCGCCCAACGCCTCGTCCAAAAACTCTCCCGCAAGCGCGGCGAGCTCTTCTGCGCTCTCAACATCCGTGCTCGTAAACTGCACCTTCAGGTAATACGCGTGCTTGTCTTCAAGCTTGAACGCGAGCTGACGCACGCCCTCGGCGGTCGGGGTGATGCCCCCGTTGGCCAGGAAGAAGTACCCCGAGTGAATCGTCTGGTCGGAACTGAAAAACTCCGAGACACGCATCCGCAGCGTCGCCGGATCGAACGGAACCCGCGCAAACTTACCCTTCTGGGCCGAGTACGTGTTGGACGTGCGGTACCAGTACACCGCGCGCTCGCCCGACTCGGTCTCGATCGGCCTGTACGCCTCGGGCGTCGATTCGGGGTACCCATCGGCCTCAAGCCGCAGACGCGAATCCGTGCCCATATTCATCGGGATCGGCACAATCACCGAATCCGATGCCTTCTGCATGCCCGCACCAATAAAACACCGTTCCGGCACGTGCGGCACGGTATCGATCATCCCCGTGTAGTAAGCCGCGTGCAGCGTGAACCGAACTGTTCGGGACGCATCCCGAAATCTGTAGGTCCGGGTGACGTGGTTATCCGTGCCCAACGTCTCTTCAACCTCAGGCGTGACGATCTGATCCTCGCCGACCTGCATAAACGACTCGGTCTCTCGGAAGATCAGAGGCAAGAGTCGGGGGGCCTCCACCCGCTCCTTCTGAAGATACACCGCGGCCAGATCGATGCCGACCCGCAACGCGACCGCAGACCCCACCAGCAGCCCGAGCACGACACCGAATGCCATCCTGTTGCTCGGGCGTGCGCTCATTTGGAACGCTCCTGAGTTCGCACAATCCGGTTGAGCACCCACACGATAAGCATGTACAGGCCCAAGGCAGGCAAGAGCAAGAGCGTCCCGATCAGCGTGTGCGAGTCGCCCGTGGCCAGATCAGGGTTGAACAAGGTCACAAACCCAAGCACCGCCACTCGCACCACGTTCATGAAGACAGCCACCGGCACCGAAAGGGCCAGCAACGCCAATCGCTGCCACCATTCCTTCGCACCGAGCAACGCAACCGCGCCCGCCAAGGCGACAAACGCCACGACCATGCGCATCCCGCTGCACGCCTCGGCGACGTTCATCATGTGACTCTCGCCCCCGACGAGGATCTCGAGCTGGTTGCCCTCGATATTCACGCCGTAGGGCAACCCCATCGCGCTGCCGAGCTCCAGGATGATGAACGCTCCCTCAGAAGCGATGAGCTGAAGCCGGAAGGTCAGCTCGATCATGATCTGTTCGGAGATCGTGATCGCAAACACGAGGTAGGCGATCGGCAAGAACAGGATCCGCATCGCCGATGTGCCCAGGAGCGTCAGCGCAACGCCGAAGACCGTGATGACAAACGCCGCACCTTGCAGCATGTGGTTCGGCAGGAGCAGCGTAAAGAACGCGTAGCATACCAGGCCCAGGCCGATCGGCATGAGCCCAGGCCAGAAGACCCGAGGAAAGATCCGCGCCAGCTCCTCCTTGCGGAGCCAGATCATGTAGCCGCTGATCAAGGGGATCACGTACGCGTGGCCCCAATCCTCGACGGCGTGCGAGCTGAACGCGTTCTGCTGCAAGAGCCATCGGTAAAACAACCCGGTCAGCGCGAGCAGCACCGCCCCGGCCATCAACGCACCGCTTGGCGTAAACAGGCCCAGCACCGACCGCTCAGCACCTGCCGTGCCGCCGGTTCCTTGTGCTGGTGTCTGCACGCGTGTCACTGAATACTCCTCCAACCCATCTGCCGACTACTGGGCGATCCCCATCTTCGATCGACTCCTACGACGCTCGGGGGGGAAAAGGTTCGCCCCAAGCTCCTTCTGATCGGACCTCACAATGGCCGACTTCACGCCAGATTCCCAGCCCACGCCCATGTTGAGTGGGTCTGTATCCAAGGCACGCTCCGAAGCGATAGCGCTTCAGCCGGAGCATTCCTCGCGAACATTCTCAAACCCAGGCCGTCACGCAGCGCGACCGCCTTGGGCCCGACCTAATCCGGATCAGAAGTTCCGGTTCGTGGGCGGAGCGCCGAACACGTCGTTGCCGAAGTTCCTGTCCAACAGGAACCCGAAGCCGTAGCTGGTCCGGAATCCTCCTCGGATGACTGCCAGAGGCAGCGCCCAGAAGTTCGTGCCCACGATCACGCGGTCATTGGCCTTGAGATAGATATCTGGCTGGGTGCCCTCTTCGATAGCCCGGAGGGTCACCCGGACCCACGCCTGGCGATCGCCAGGAAGCATCCGCACGATGTCCACCCGCTCGGGGATCGCCAGCCCGCCAAGCCCGCCCGCAGAGTCGATCGCTCTGGTCAGGGTGAGCTGCTTGGCCAGATTGAACGCGCCCGGCCGAGCGACCTGGCCCCGCATGAACACGGTCCCGATCGGTGCCCTGGGTACCCGCACGACGTCGCCCGGGCGGATCACGATGTTGTACCGTGCATCGCCGGCAATAAGCGGTGCCACCGGCACTCGAATCACCCGCTGAGTCACAATGGCGTCGCCTTCGCCGCCGCCTGTGCCCTCGATGTCATCGCGACGCACCATGACCCAACGGCCATCCAGGTACATCCACGTCGTGCCACGCTCATCGGGCTGAGGCTCGACTCGTTGTGCCTCTTGCCGCTGCCCGTCCACCAATGGCACCGCAGGTTCACGCCCGGGCTGCAAGCCACGAGTGCTGGACCGCTCGTCGCCTCTGGCCACGAACGCCCCAGGCGATCCGCCGCCCCCAGTGGGGTCTGACAGATCGTCGATAATCTTGAGTAGATCCTCGCCCGGATCGCGATCTGGATCCTGATTGTCTGCTGAAGGGTCTGCGCCCGGAAGGACGCGCTCGCCTGGGCCGGTCGGTGCGTCGGTCGCGCCGGCAGCCGCATCTGTCAAGGGCACCTGGCGAATCACATAGAGCTCTTGAGCGTCCTCATTGAACGCGCCGCTCAGGCTCAGCGCTTCCAGCAGCCGGAAGTCTGCCTCCGGGATGATGAAGCTGCCCGGGCCCGAAACCGAACCGATGAGGCTATACGTATCCTGCCTTCTGGACAGAAGGACGACCGAAACCACCGTATCCCGGACGATCGGGTTAGTCGCGGTCTGGATCGCCGTCTCCGCTTCGTCTCTGGTCAACCCAGATACGTAGACGGGGCCAACCTGGGGCAGGTCCACGTTGCCGCGGCCGTCCACCAGTCTGATCACCGTTTCGGGCACACCGGGCGTAAACAAACCAAAGACGGTGACCTCGACCTGTTCACCCGGGCTGATCCGATACTCGCGAACCTCCGGAATCAGATCATCCGGCGTCACGTCGGTGAACTCGACCTGCGTTTCTGGTTGATCCTCGATCACCGCCAAGCTCGTCAGAATCGGCACCGTCGTCGGCGTCATCTCCCAACGACCAACCGTGCTCGGATCCAGGAATGAATCCCAGTGGCAGCCGCCCATCATCAGCGCGCTCGCTGAGAGTGCGGCACCGCATGCCATACGAATCGCAAATCTTTGCCGATCGGCTCTCATGCCGAGCTCCTCTTGCTCATAAGGCTTTGTCCGTCCCCGCAGGCCGATATTCGGCTCTCACTCCGACCCCGTCCACTCTACCGGCCATCTCAAACACATTTGACCCGGCCCAAAGCTATCGTCACGATCATGTAGGTCAAATGAGTCCATCAGACGACTCCCGACCGCCATAAGTTCGCGCCAGGCCACTTCTCGGACTCAATCGGCCCAATCGTCCACTCCCATGCAGCCGATTCATTCCATCTTCACCGGGGCCGATCCCCGAGCCGACTACAGTTCATTATGACCCTGGCTAACAGCCCCGCCAGCAACCTGACAAGCCCAGCCCAAAGTCGCCACCCGCGACCCTTGGGCGGCGACCCGCTCCGCCGAGACCTCGGCAGCCTCCACAGCCTCTCGGGCATGGTCCTCAATAACGCCCAAGGCCCCGAGCACGCGGTCATCAAACGCAAGCCCAAATGGCTCAAAGCCAAGCTCCCCGGCGGCCCGGAGTATGAGAAGCTCCGAGATCGCGTCGCCGACCACGGCCTGCACACCGTCTGCCAGGAAGCGGGCTGTCCCAACATGGGCGAGTGCTGGGCCAGAGGCGTCGCCACGATCATGATCCTGGGCGACACCTGCACCCGCGCCTGCGGCTTCTGCAACGTCAAAACCGGCAAGCCCCTGCCCATCGACAAAGATGAGCCCCGCCGAGTCGCCCAGACCCTCGCCCTCATGGGCCTCAAGCACGTGGTCATCACAAGCGTCGACCGAGACGATCAGCTAGACGGCGGCGCCGGCATCTGGGCCGAGACCATCATCCGTACGCGCGAAGCCTGCCCGGAGATGTCCATCGAGGTCCTGATCCCCGATTTCAAGGGCGACTGGGGCGCGTTGCAGATGGTGATCGACGCCAAGCCGCACATCATCAATCACAACCTCGAGACCGTCCGCCGGATGTACCCCGCGGTCCGCCCCAGCGCCAAGTTCGACCGAAGCCTCGAGCTCTTAAGGCGCGTGAAGGAGCAGGGGGGCGTGGCCAAAACCGGCATCATGGTCGGCATCGGCGAAAAAGACACAGAAGTCCTCGACCTCCTCGACGACGTCATCTCAGCAACACATGGCTCTTCACCCCAGGACGCTTGCGACATCCTGACCATTGGCCAGTACCTCCAACCCACCCGCAACCACCTGCCCATCGACCGCTGGGTCCACCCCGACACCTTCGAGATGTTCCGCGCCGAGGGCCTCAGCCGCGGCTTTAAAGTCGTCGAGTCCGGGCCGCTCGTTCGCTCCAGCTATCACGCCGATGTCCAGGCCGATGCGCTGACGGGTATCGAGGGCCAGCGGGCTCGTGCGAGTGCAGACGCAATCAGTATGTTGATCGACCGCAGCGATTGATGTGCGTCTCTTGAGCCCACTTCAACAATACCGCAACCAGCCGGGAAACCCCCACGGGCCCTCACTCGAGCCCTCATCAATACCCGCGTCCTTCGATCCTTGTCGG
>JAJDDL010000230.1 GCA_029260335.1 Phycisphaerales bacterium
CGCCCTCCGCCTGGTCGAAGAGGCATTGGACAGCAACAAAGCGAGCGAGACGCTTTCGCGCCTCGCTCAAGCTTCTCAGAGTTCATAGCTGCCAAATCAGTTGCGCTTGGGCTGCACGAGCTGTTCGAGCGTGTAGCTCGACAGAATATCGAGCACGGCACCCAGGTCTCCTCCCGCGGCCTTGGGAGTAAACAGCTCAATGAGCACGTCGCCTGGCTTGAGCGGATTCGGCGCGACCCATACAACCGAGTCGACGCCCTCGGTCTGGCCGATCCACTCGCCGATCTGGTCGCCCAGCCCCCGTGAGTCCAGTGAACGCCCGCCGCGCTTGACATACAGGTCGGCGATCAGCTCAGACACCTCAAGATCCTCGGGATCATTGTCTGGTGACTGGAATGGGCTATTCACGAGGACGATGCGTTGAGAGATCATCCGATCGAACCGCTCGCGCAGCTCGCGCTCGGAGTCTTCGGTATAGGGCGGGCGGGCGTCGTACACAATAAGCGCCCGCGTCCCCTGAATCTGCTGGCTTGCCGCAAAGCCAACCGTCGTCGCGGCAAAGCCGACCGTGCGCGTCAGTGAGGTTCCCATGACCGACGGCTCATCGGCGCCGGTGTCGGCGACGGTGACATCGGACGCCGGATCGGGCGAGGGCCCTTCGAGCACGCGAGGCTCAAGCAAGACCGGTATCCCCGGGAGCTCTGCGCGCGTTGTCTCACCTTCGACATGTGTAATCGAAGTGCGCCCGCCCCGAGAGAGGAGCACCGCGCCACCCGCGACCAAGCCCAACGCCACGACCGCGATCCCCACACCGAGATTGGGCCCGTTGCGATAATCGCCCGCCTTGGAACCGGTACCACCCGTGCGTGAGGCACGCCGAACCGAGGCGCGTTCCCGCGCAGCGGCGGCGCGAGCGCGGGCGTTCTCGAGTTGCTCCTTGGCCGATCTGCGGCGTTCGGGCGGGATCTTCGCCGAGCCGCGCCTTTGCTCGGTCTCAACGCCTTCATCGTCCACATGGTGGACGTAGAACCCAACAGGTCCCACGCGCAGACCACGCGTGCGCTTGGCGCCACGTCTGGCGACCTTGACTGTCTCGTGGCCTTCAACCTCGTAGCCGCCGCGCAACCAATCACGCACCTTCAAACGCGGCCGTGTGCGATCGACGGTCTCCGGGCCCTTTGCAGATGCAGGAGCACCCTGGGACTCACCGGCGAAGCCCGCGGGCATGGGTTCTGGTTCCGGAGTTTCCGGCAGGACGACCTTGACCCCGCCGCGCATGCTCGGCAAGTCGATCGGCTTGATCTTGAACGGGTCGTCGGCCCGCGCAACCACCTGCAGGTCGGCGAACATGTCATCGACGCAGACATAGCGCTGGTCGTAGTCGGCCATGGCGCGGCGGATGATCCACTTGATCGCCTCGGGACAACGCTTCTTGACCTGGCTCAGCACGCCGTGCGCAGGAAATGAGTTCTCGACAATGGAGTACAGCACCGCGCCGGCGGCGAAGATATCGAACTTCGCGCCGTCGACCTGATGCACCTTGACGCCCTTGAGCGCAAGCCGCACGAGTTCGGGATCGCGGAAGTACTCCGTGCCGTGGGTCGTGAGCGTCATGTTCGACCGCAGAGGCGTCACCAGCCCCAGGTCCACAACGTTGGCGCGATCACCCTCGACGATAATGTTGTCGGGCTTGATGTCCTTGTGCCAGAGACCGCCATCGTGATACACCCGAAGCGTCCGGAGCACGTCCATCACGTGCGCTAGGGCGTGCGACAGGTGCGCGTCGTTCAGCCCGCGTTCGCCGCTCTTGGCGTGCCACTGTTGGGTCACCACCGCGAGCGAATCGCCCGGCACGAACCGCATCACATAGAAGAATCGCTCGTTGGTCAGCTCGTGATCGAGCACGAGCCCGAGCTTCTTGGCGGCGTCGAGCGCACGGCTTTCGCGAATAATCTGAGGAAGCGTCGAGCCGTCCTTGAGACTGAAGCTCTTGATCACGACCTGGCCAACGCTTTTGTGGCCCTGACGCTCAAACGTTGCCCGCTTGAGTTCGTCGGCGCGTGCGACGTAAAGCTTGCCGCCCGAGCCGCCGCCCTTGAGGCTGCCGACGATCGTGTAGCCCTCAAACTGGCCGACCCGCTTGGGCGGCTTGTCGCGACCGGGAGCCGCACGAACCGCGTCCGGCAAGCGTCGCTGCACGCCCTCGGTCAGGGGCGTGAGCTGGAAGAGCGCAACTGGATGGCCAATCGCGATGCGATACAGGGCCGAGGCGAACGCGGCGCACTCGCCCTGGATCGCCTTGCCATAATGCGCAGCAGCAGACCAACGACCGATGAACACCGACACCAATGTCAATGGAACGAACAGCAATGCCGTGACGGTCGCACCCACGAGCCTGAGCGAATCGGCGATCTCACCAACCACGAAGTTAAAGATCTGGCGCGTGATCCAGCCAATGCCCTTGGCCATCGGCACGGCGATGCCCACGACGACGAAAACGCCGACGAAGATCATCAGCAGGCCGCCGATCACGATTCCGAGTAGTCCTACCGGTCCCATCGTGCCGCTCCATCCGCTCCAGGATCTCCGCGTGCCGCCCTCATCGATCGGTCAGCAAATCCTGATCCCGATCGCGAAGCTCCGTCTGACGTGCATAGATCTCTGCGAGACACTCGTCAAACATGGCGTCATCCGCCCTGTCACCGCTGGTTTTCGGATTCAGAGCCAAACCATTTCGCTCAGCCTCTGCCTGTTCCTCATCGGTGAAGCTGTACGTAGAGATCACTTCGCCGATTCGCACACGCAGTTGATCGCGCACCTTGGCGAGCCTGCGGCTGACCGTTGGCTCGCTCGTGCCCAATGAGCCCGCGACGTCCTTGCCGCTCAACCCGTCGAAAACACGCATGCGGTAGATCGAGAAATCCATAAAATCTGTCTCGCGCTCGACCATGCGGATCGCCGCTTCGACCTTCGCACGAAAGACCGCGGCTTCATATTCCTTGTCCACGCCCTGGCCAGGCCCGGCGACCATCCAGGTCTCATCGAGTTGGGCCTTGGCCTTGCCCGCACCGCGTTTGAGCGCCATGCGCCGATCGATCTCATCGCCGAGCGTGTGCTTGGCGATCGCGAGAAGCCACGTACTGAATCGTGCGCCACGCGACGGGTCGTAGCGATCAAGCGAGCCCGAGAGCGCCGCAAGCGTCTCCTGAGAGAGATCTCGCACGGTCTCAGAGCCGATCCGGCCCCGCCCCCACTTTGCGAGTTGGGCCCGCAAGACAGGGCCGAAGGTCTCCCAGAGCTCGAACCACGCGGATTCGTCGCGTGCTTTGAGCCTGCCGATAAAGCTTGTGGTGAGTGTGTTCAGCATGTTCCGCGATCCAAGACGAGTCCGAGAACGAGGCCTGTGCCTCCGAAATGCCCCGTCCATGGCTTCATTCGGAGAACGCCCCCCCGCCTTTTGCGGTGCACACGGTTCCCTACTAAGGGTATTCGCTGGGCGTTCGGTCAGTTGCTTTTTTTTGCTCTGACGCGAAATACCTGCAACCCGATTCCCAGTAACGGGGCGAGCAACAGGCTCGCGGATTGAACAAACCAAGGGCTCGCAGGCCCAAGGAGGTTGCAAGCATGTGTGGTTTCTTCAAAACAGTCGTAAGGGTTGGCGTGATCGGCACCGTAGTTGGCGGTGGCCTGATTCTGCTCGCCAGTTCGCCCCGCGCCAAGGCTCTGATTCATCAGACCCATCGCAACATCACCCAAGCGGTTGATTCGGCGATCGATGACCCGGTAGCGCTGCGCATCCAGATCAAGGAACTCGAGAGCGAGTACCCCAAGCGCATCACCGAGGTCACAAACGATCTGGGCGAGTTGCAAGCACAGATCTCACAGGTCGAGCGCGAGTTCGCGATCAGCCAGCGTGTTGTTGATCTGGCCGACGCCGATCTCAACAACCTCGATCACCTGCTTGCACTTGCTGAAGACAAGCGTGAGAGCCAGTCCTACGGCATCGTGAAGATCCGTTATCAGGACAAGGTCATGACCGAAGGTGAAGCCGCGGGCTCTGCGCGGGCCATCCAGCAGATGCGCGAGGCGTACTCCTCCAGGGCAGCAGATCTCAGCCAAGAGTTGAGCGTGCTGACCGACCAGGAGAATCGACTGAGCCAGTTGCTCACCCAACTCCAGACCGAGCAGTCTGAGTTCCAGAGCCAGCTCTGGCAGTTGGATCGCAAGGTTGACGCCGCGGCTCGCAACGAGCGTCTGATCGCCCTCATGAAGAAGCGTCAGGACCGCATCGACGAGCACAGCCGCTACGACGCGATCAGCCTGGACAGCCTCAACCGCCAGCTCGATGGCATCCGCGCCAAGCAGGAGAGCGAGCTCGCTCGCCTGGCCGGCACCACCGCCGAGCAGCGGTACCAGGACTTGGCAGAGTCGGAGATCAACCGCTCGACTCGCACCACCGACGTGTTCCGGAATGCACCGGAGACGGTCGAGCTAGATACCGAGGTGATCGAGCTCGGCGATGAGCTCGGCACGCCGATCGCTCGCCGGGGCAACTGATACTCGACAACCGACAAGTCTCTCCCCGATCGCCCCGCCTTGTGCGGGGCGATTTTTCTTTGCCGACAGGCCCGGGGATTCGCTGGCAACAAGGGCTCGGCAACGATACCCTGTAAGAGTCGCAAAGATGGTGCTGCCGCGGGGAGTGCGGGTCCACCATCTGCGTGTTGTGCTCGATCATGGTTACAGACATGGATTGTCGTACCAGATGATTCTCGATCGCCTCCTTGGCCTAGTTAGCGTCGATATGGGTATCGACCTCGGCACGTGCAACACCCTTGTTGCCGTTCGAGGCCAGGGCATCGTTCTGAACGAACCGAGTGTCGTGGCGGTCAAGAAGGGCACGAACCAGGTGCTCAAGAACGGCGAGGCCGTCGGCTGGGTCGCCAAGGAGATGCTCGGCAAAACCCCCGGCTCGATCTCCGCGATCCGCCCGCTCAAGGACGGCGTAATCAGCGACTTTGAGGTCACCGAGGCCATGCTCGGCTACTTCATCCGCAAGGTCAACGGCCGCGGCAAGATGGTCGGCCCACGCGTCGTCGTTAGCGTGCCGAGCGGGATCACTGCCGTTGAGAAACGCGCGGTGTTCGATTCTGCCGAGCGCGCGGGGGCAAGACGCACCTATTTGATCGAAGAACCCGTCGCCGCGGCGATTGGGGCCGGACTCCCATTTGCAGAGCCCACCGCAAGCATGATCGTCGACATCGGCGGCGGCACGACCGAGGTCGCCATCATGTCTCTCGCCGACATTGCCACGTGCGAGTCGGTCCGTGTCGCGGGCGATGACATGGACGAGGCGATCATCAACCACATGAAGAAGATCTACAACCTGATGATCGGCGAACAGACTGCCGAGCGCATCAAGATCGAGGTCGGCTCCGCTGCTCCGGTCGGCGAAGAGACCGAGATCGATGTCCGTGGACGCGACATGATCTCGGGATTGCCTCGCAAGACCGTCATCACGAGCGAAGAGATCCGCGAAGCCTTGCAAGAACCCCTGAGCGCGATCATCGACACGGTCACACGCACGCTCGAACGGGCCGAGCCTGAACTCGCGGCCGACCTGGTCGAGAATGGCATCACCCTCGCCGGCGGCGGCGCGCTGCTCCGAGGGCTGCCCCAGGTCATGCAAAAGGCGACCGGCCTGGAAGCGCGTCTGGCCGATGACCCCATCACGTGCGTCGCGCGGGGCACGGCGATCTATCTCGAGCACATCGAGGAGTGGAAATCCACCCTCGAGAACGACATGGAAGCCTGAGCGCACCGACCCAGGCCGGAGGCCTCGTGGCCCGATCGCTCTCCCATTCTCTCTCCCCCGAACGCATGCTTGCGATCGCCATCGTCGCAAGCCTGGGCCTGAGCCTCGCCCCCACGCGCCACACGCAATGGGTCTCCTGGTTTGGTGCCCTCACCGTGCGGCTGGTCGCCCCGGTCACGCATCCGATCAGCACCTTCACGCGATGGATCAGCCCGCCGGCGACCATTGAGGACGATCCGGATTCTCGCTTGAAGCTGGAAGACGCCGAGCGATTTCGGACGCTGTACTTGCGGGCGATGAGCCAGAACGCCGTGCTGCGTGCTCGCATCGAGTTTCTGCAATCGGGCGTCGCGCTCAATCCCGATCGCCCGATCTCACTCCTGAGTGCGAGCGTCATCAGCGTGTCGAGTAACTTGCGTCATAGCGTGCTCAATATCCGCCGAGGCACCGAGGTTGGCATCGAGCCCAACACCGTCGCGACTGTTCAAGGCACGCGATTGCTCGGCCGCGTCGTCCGGGCAGACCGTTCGTTTAGCGAGATTCTGCCGATCACCGACCCCGCGTCGCCGCCCCTGCTCGGTCGCATCATTCTGATCCCGGAAGACGGCAGGGGCAGGCGATGCACGCTCGAGCCCCAAGGCGATGGCACCCTCGTCGGCATTGTTGAGGATCCCAGAGAACAGCCCGATCTCGCATCGATCAAAATTGAACCGGGCATGACCGTACGGCTCGACGACGGCGTCTGGCCCGCCCATGCGCAGATGCTCGAACTTGGACGGGTTGAGAAGATCGAAATATCGCCGGACAATCCGCTTCGGAGCATTGTGATCGTGCGTCCGCGCGTGGAGCTGTCTCGGGTCAGTGAGATCGAGCTGCGCATTAGCCGAGAGCAATCCCTGGCACGCGAGGACGGCTCATGAGTTGGATCCTGTTCACCATCGCGGCGTGGCTCATCCTGGGCCTCGAACTCGCGGTCCGCGATCTGCTCCAGATCGGTCCAAGCGGCATCGCACCGAGCTTCATGCTCCCGCTCATGGTTTTCGTCGCTCTTTGGGCGCCCGGCCGGATCGCGGTCGGTGCCGCGTTCTGTCTGGGACTGATGGTGGACCTGACGGGTCCGGTGATGGTCGAGGGCACGACCCAGGCCATCGCAGGGCCCCACGCGTTGGGCTACATGCTCGGCGCCTCACTCGTGCTCAACATGCGAGGCTCGGTCATGCGACGCAATCCTGTGACCCTCATCGTCATGACGATCCTGGCGGGCATCGCCAGTTCGGTCGTGGTCGTCTTCCTGCACTCGCTCCGGGACATGTACGACCCGTTCACATGGAAGCCCTCGAGCGAGTTGATGGTGGGTTTGGCGTCGTCGCTCTATTCTGCCGCGACCGCTGCTTTGTTGAGTGTCGTGCTCTTTGCGATGCTCCCGCTCTTTGGCTTCCCCGCCGGCACCGCCCACGGCAACCGAGCAAGCGTCCACCGAGCTTGATCGAATCGCAGGCCCGACCGTGAGGGAGGGCGCCTTCCTGTTCTACATATCCTCCAACCCCTCCTCGACACACCACACCCTTGCCTAGCAAGTAGATTCGCGGGAGCTAGGAGCCATT
>JAJDDL010000024.1 GCA_029260335.1 Phycisphaerales bacterium
TCTTGCATCCTCGGAGCGACCAAGGACACCCCGAGAACTACAAGCAACCCAAGCGGGATAATCAGCCAGAGCACATGCAGCGTCCAGAGATACCGAAACCACGCCACGCGAAAGATCTGCCGGTGGTGGTCCACCACGCACAGCGAGAACACCATCCCGGCAATGACCGAGAGAGTCACATCAGTACCGAGCAGGACCATGCTCCAGCCAAAGACCTCGAGGCTTGACGAGACGATGGCAGCAATCCCCGAATAAACAACACAGAGACTGACCCAAACCAGCCTCCTTGCGACCTTTTTCTGCTCCCACCAGAGCAACATCGCCGCCCGCTCTCGCCGGATCGAGTCCACGGCATCACCCTGGTCCTCGCCGCATTCCGGACACGGCCCGGGAGGCACACCACCCAGGCCATAGCCGCAATTGGTGCAGAGCACCCCTTCGCCATGCCTTCGCTCGCTCTGATCAGGACCGTGGAACGTCATGGAGGACTCGTACGCCGGCGACGCTCCAAGCCTTCGGTCCAACTCGCCGCTATTCTCACAGAGAAGTTCGTTTAACCCACCATGGAGGGTGGCATGGCCAAGAAGGCCCACAGTACATCACGCCGATCCAACGCCGAGACCATGGCCAAGGGTCAGCGTGAGATCTCCGTCAGCGAGTTCTTTGCCAAAAACCGGCATCTGCTCGGCTTCGACAATCCACGCAAGGCATTGCTCACGAGCGTCAAGGAAGCCGTCGACAACGCGCTGGACGCGTGCGAGGAAGCCGGGATCCTGCCGGATCTCGAGATCCGCATCGAGATGCTGGAAGTCGAGCGAGCTGGCGCCAAATCGAGCAAGTATCGGCTGACCGTGGGCGACAACGGCCCCGGCATCGTCCGCAAACAGGTCGAGAACATCTTCGGCAAGCTTCTCTACGGCAGCAAGTTCCATCGCCTCAAGATGTCCCGAGGCCAACAGGGCATCGGCATCTCCGCCGCGGGGATGTACGGGCTCATGACCACCGGCAAGCCCATGGTCATCCACACCAAGCCGTCCAAGCGCAAGCCCGCTCACCACATCGAACTCGCGATGGACACCGCCAAGAACCACCCCGAGGTGAGCGTCGACATCGAGACCGACGATTTTCCGCAGACCTCCACCGGCACGGGCACCCAGGTCGCCATCGAGCTCGAAGCCAAGTACGTGCGAGGCAAGGCGTCGGTCGAGGCGTATCTCGAACAAACCGCGATCGCGAACCCCCATGCGCAGATCACGTTCTACCCGCCGCAGAAGAACGCAGAGGAAACAGAAAACGACGCAAAGAGCGCAGAGGACAAACTGGGCCTAAAGGCGACCGAGTCCGAGCCCCAGTCCTCACCCTCCGCAGACTCTGCGCCTCCCTTCGCTCGCTCTGCGTTCACCGAAACCAAAGTCCTTGACGACAGGATCGTCTTCCCGCGCACCGTCGACGAGCTCCCCGAAGAGCCCAAGGAAATCAAACCCCATCCCTACGGCGTCGAGCTCGGCACCTTCCTCACCAAGATCAAGCAGACCAAAGAGAAGCAACTCGCCGGGTTCCTCAAGAACGAGTTCTGCCGAGTCCCCCCAGCGGTCATCAAGGAAGTCACCGCCGCCGCGAGCTCCAAGTCCTCCACGATCACGAGCCAGACGTATGTCAGCCGCATCGACCACGGCGCAGGCGAGCGGATCTACAAGGCTCTCCAAAGCGCCAAGCTCCGAAGCCCCCCCACCGATTGCCTGAGCCCCATCGGCGTGCGTCAGATGCTCGCGGGGCTTTTGAAGGGCGTCAAGGCCGAGTTCTACGCCGCGAGCACGCGCAACCCGGCGGTCTATCGCGGCAACCCGTTCCAGATCGAAGCCGCGATCGCCTTCGGCGGCGACCTGCCCTCCGATCAACCCGCGCGCGTCATCCGCTTCGCCAACCGCGTTCCCTTGCTCTATCAACAGTCCGCGTGCAGCGCTTTCAAGGGCGTCGTCGACGCGGGCTGGCGAAACTACGGCATCACCCAGCCGCGCGGTGCCGCACCCGTGGGCCCCCTGGTCATCATGATCCACATGGCAAGCGTGTGGGTGCCGTTCACGAGCGAATCCAAGGAAGCGATCGCCGACTACGACGAGATCCGCAAGGAGATGCGTCTGGCGCTCCAAGAGTGCGGCCGCAAGCTCGGCACGTATCTCCGCAAACGCCAGAAGATGCGGCGCGAGGGCCAGCGCAGAGACGTCTTTGAGCGCTACATCGGCGAGATCGCCCGAAGCTGCGAGCACCTGATCGGCACCGACGCCAAGGAGCTCTACGAAGCGCTCCTGCGCCAGGCCAAGCGCCGCACCGAGATCGCCGACGCCGTGCTCGATGAAGACGGCAAAGTCATCAAGGAGGGCAAGGGCATCAAAGATGGCAACGGCAAGCTCGATCGTGACGAGGGCGTGATCATCATCCCCACCGACGACGACGAAGGCCCGGCTCCCGCTTCCTCCGAGGAACCGTCTCCGACCGACAACGAGCCCGACGCCCAAGCGAGGCCGACGCGACCAAAGGCCAAGTCCTCCAACAAATCATCGAAGAAACAACGACCCAAGCCTGCCGCCAAACGCTCGCGCAAGAAGGCGAGTGCCGCAACGGGCCAATCGTCGCTGTTCTAGACATCCATCCAACCGAACAGAGCAAAGCACATGGCCAAGAAAACCACCAAACGCAAAGTCTCCGGCAAGAAGATCGCAAAGAAACCGCCGGTGCGTCCCAAGACCAGCTCTTCTGTAGTCCGCAACGAGGACACCACAGCCAAGATCGAGGCCCTCGCCGAGAGTGTGGTGAAGTCATCGATGGCAGGCCGCGAGCCGACCATCGGCGTCCCCACGCGCGCCCTGAGCAACACCAAGTGGAACAAATCCCGCGGCATCCTCCAGATGGGCTCGGCGCAACAAGAACGCCAGCTGTTCAACCTCAACCAAGCCAAGAAGTTCATGCAAA
This sequence comes from Phycisphaerales bacterium, assembly GCA_029260335.1. Classification (GTDB taxonomy): domain Bacteria; phylum Planctomycetota; class Phycisphaerae; order Phycisphaerales; family UBA1924; genus S146-42. The sequence continues at coordinate 2,971 of JAJDDL010000024.1, forward strand.
CCATGCTCCACTCCGCGAGCGTCAAGGACCTGCTCGAGGTCGACAAGACGCTCAGCCTTCGTGGTATGTACTACGCGGGCCTGCACACGATCCAAGGCACCAAGAGCGAGAAGACGTTCGACGATCAGTCTGAATCCGACACGATCCTCGAAGACCTCGAGGTCTCGCTCAGTTCCTTGCGCGAAGAGCTGCACATCTTCGCGAAAAAAGCCGGCACCATGGTCGGCAATATCACTATTATCGATTCGGGCGATGAGATCGACTGCAGGCGCATGGGCTCGGGCGGCTACGCGATTCCAAGTATCGTCGAGCCCGACGTGATCCAGTTCAAAGACTGCGATGCCGATTTCATCCTCCACGTCGAGAAGAACACCGTCTGGAGCAGGTTCAACGAGGACAAGTTCTGGAAGA
>JAJDDL010000231.1 GCA_029260335.1 Phycisphaerales bacterium
TCCGCCGAACGCCAGCAGCTCGGCCTCCTACCGCTCGGCACGACCCGGGACAAGCTGCAACTCACCGCGCAATCCGCCTGAGGCCTTCGGCAATCGCTTCGATCCTCTACAACTCGGTCGCCATCCGACTGACGCCCGACCTGAGTCGGGTGTCAGCTTGTTCCAATGACTTCAAAGGACTTGTGCACAATGCTCCAACGACCGCGCTCCTTCGAGAAACTAAAGCGATCAATAAAGTCCACGCCAGTCCAATCTCGCAGCTCCACCACCGCGTGCGCAGTCAAACCGCTCACCTCAACAGAGCGGACCTTGGCGTCAAGCCGCTCGGCCGGACCATTCTGATCATGCCAGTCAAACAGCACCTGGATCGGACCCGAGATGAGTTCCCCGCCGAGCGTTCCGTGAGTTGTCGCCTGGTCGTGAAACGCAAGCCGCATGATCGAGCTCTCTCCGGTGCGAGCACCAAGCAGGTAGTGCTCAAGAGCCGCGGCGATGCCCTTCAGATCATCAATACCGCCCGATGCCAAGACTTGCTCGCCGCTCGAATCAGCCTCGCCAGCATGCGAGAACGAAGTTGCGGCATCATGAAACAGCTTTGTATCAGTGAACTGGCGAAAGCGCCGGAGCAATCCTCCTTCAAACTCAAGCACATGTGCCGCCTCGGCTCGGACAGGAGATCCGGTTGCCCGGTGCGTGCCGGTGTAGACCCCGATCACGAGCAAGGCATCTCCTAGATCGCGTACCTCGCGCCGCTCGAAGCCAAAGCCTTCCCAATAGTGATCGAGCGTGTTTCTTACACCCTCCAGAACCGCCCGCGCTCCCACGTGACGCCCGCCGTAAGGAAAGCCCTCGCTCTGGATCCACTCAACATCGGTCGCGCAAAGCGCCGCGAACGCGTCGAGTTCTCCTGCAGAGAACGCGTCGTAGAGACTGTTTACCCTGTCAGTACTGCCTACCGAGAGAATCTCGTCGGCACTATTCTGGTAGGTACTCATCACGACCTCCCCGCTATATGGCCGCCGTCCACTGGCAGGATCACACCTGTTGTAAATGTCGCGTCCGCGAGGTGGAGCACCGCTTGCGCGACCTCCTCGGCTTCCCCGACCCGATCGAGCAGCGCGAGCCCCGCGTACGCGTCGATGTCTGCATCGCCGTGGAGGGGCGTACGGATCACACCCGGTGAGACCATGTTGACACGAATGCCATGCGGCGCGAGCTCTGCCGCAAGCGACGTCGTGAGCGCTTGGACGCCGCCCTTGCTCACCACTGGCGCACTCGAAGGGAACCCTCCGATCGCATGATTGGTGAGCACGGTCCCGATGTTGATGATGCTGCCGCCGCCAAAGTCTGCCATGTGACGCGCGACTGCCTGGGTCACAAAGTACGTGCCGCGAAGATTGCTGTTGAGAAAACTGCCCAGGTCCGCATCGGTCACGTCAAAGAATGGTTTGGGCGCGAAGATCCCCGCGTTGTTCACCAGCACATCGATCCCGCCGAACCGAGAGATCGCGGCTTTCGCAAGCCGGGGCCCGGTGTCGGTGTCCTCAAGTTCCCCGCTCACTAGTGCAAGCCGATCTCGCGCATCGAGTGCCGCCTGCACGCGCTCAAGCTTTGCCGCATCGCGACCGTGCAACACGACATTGTCGCCCCGAGCCAGAAAAGCCTGAGCGCTCGCCAAGCCAATGCCGCTCGATGAGCCTGTCACCACAACTGTCCGCCGAGCCATAGCTGTTCCCCTGTCTGGGCCGGCCCCACCTGCTGTCACACGTGTACCAGCGCGGCAAAGCCGATTGAGATTGCAATCTTTAACAAGACGACCGGTCGTCTTATTCCAGCCCCCGACAGAATCTGCAAGACAAAAACCGCTCTCATGTCTCTAGAAATCACTTGGCGGGTAAAAACAAGCCATCGAGCAGCCCGCTCATCACGAGCTCGAGCGAAGCCGTGGATTGCTCAATCTTCATGCGAATCACCGCCCCCTCCCAAGCGTCGGCGAGCAGTTTGCCCATCGCCACGGGGTCCAGATCGCCCCGAAACTCCCCCTCGGCTTGAGCACGGGTGAGCAGATCGGAGAAGGACTCGTGATACGCCTTCGACGCCCGCTGGAGAGCCGCTCGGCAGAGCGGGCTGTTATCAAGTTCCGCGCCAAGGTTTGCCACCAGACATCCGCCCGCAAACTCCGCCTCGACAAACTCCTGCATGAGCAACACCATGAACGCCCGCAGTCCCGCGAGCGCCGATCGCTCACCCGCCACGGCCGAGGCCAACTTCCCCGCGAGGCACTCCGCGTAATGATCCACGCTCGCGCTCGCGAATGCCTCCTTGCTCTCAAAGTAGTTGTAAAACGAACCCTTGGGCACGCCAACGCGATCTAAAATCTGCTTGAGACCCGTGCCGTGATATCCGTCTTCCAAGAACGCCGCAACGCCGGCATTGATGAGCGCTGCTCTGGTCGCCGGATTGGTTCGTGAGGTGGTCACCCGTCAATCATACGACCGGTCGTCTTGTCCTCAAACACAAACAGCGAGTGTCGCCGGTGTCACAACATTCTTGGACACACGTGAAGCTTCGCGGCCAGCGTGCCCCGGCGAGGAATCGCTGTTCCATGCTGTACAAGAAAACCGCCAGCCAGGATCTCCTGGCTGGCGGTCTCATTGGATCTATCAATGCTCTCGATCAGCCGCCTTCGCCGAGCTTGACCTTCAAGGTCACTTCTTCGCCATCGCGGTTGATCCCCACGTTGACCTCATCGCCCGGGCTGTGCTTGCGGAGCATGCCCATCCAGGACTCGATATCGGGAACCTTCTGGCCGTCCCAGCGGACGATCCGATCGCCCGCCCGAAGCCCGGCGGCCTCGGCGGGTCCACCCGCGGTCACGTCATCGAGCAGGATGCCCCCGCCCTCGCCGTCGTAGTTGCCCGGCATGATGCCGACTCGGACCTTGATGCCCCCGCGTCCGCCGCCAGCCTGCTGGCGATTGGCGTTGGGATTCGCAAACTCCAGAGTCTCGGCCCGCTGCGCGGCACCGAACGCGATATCGCTGAACAAACGCGACGCCTTGACCGCGTCCACGCGATTGATCTTCTCGCTCACGTCCGCGGGCGTGTGATAGTCGGCATGGAAGTCGGCGATGATGCCGAAGAGGATTGGGATCTGCTTCTGCATAAACGGCAGGTGATCGCTGCCACCGCCCGAACCCTGAGGCTTGACGATTTCCAGCCCGCTCTCCTCGAAGTAAGGCTCAAGCCACTCCGAGAAACCAACGGCACTGTTCGAGCCCGAGACGCTCAAACGCTTGTTGAGGATCCGGCCGATCATGTCGAAGTTCATCATCATGTAGTGCTGATCAAGCGGCAGGATCGGGTTCTCGACGTAGTAACGCGACCCATTCAGACCTGACTCTTCACCACTGAACGCGACGATGAGCACGCTCCGAGCGTTCGCGTCATCGGGAAGCTCCGCATACTGCTCCATGAGCCAGTTGCCGATGAGGATGATGCCCGCGGTGCCCGTGGCGTTGTCGTCGGCGCCAGGGTGGAGTTTGGTGCCGCGATCAGCCGCGCTGGCACGCGAACCGAACGCACCCATGCCCAAGTGGTCGGCGTGGGCGCCGATCACGATGAGCTCATTGGCCAAGCTCCCCTTGCCGGGAATCAGCCCGCCGACGTTCTCGGCCATGAGGCTCTTGCGCTCGACCGCCGCATCGATCGTGACAACACCCTCAAGATCCACGATCGCCCGGCCTTCGTCGGCCATTTCACGCAAGTCCATCAGCGTCTTGTTGCTGCCGGCAGCGACCAAACGCGACGCGGCCTCGGGGCTCATGTGAATCACCGGGCCATCGAAGAGCCTTCCACCCGAGTCGTTGGCGCCAAGCAGCGTGCCGCTGCGCGGATCGTTTGCGCCGGGCGTGTTCACAAGGATGATCGCCTCGGGATTGCGAGCGCTCACGGCGCGAATCTTGCCATTGAACGAGGCCTCGTTGCTCCAACCGGAGTTGGCCCAGCGGCTATTGCCATCCTCATCCATGGGCTCGAAGCGCAGAACCATCGCGATCTTGCCTTCGAGGCTGTCGCCTTCTTCAAAGCTCGCGTAGTCCTGGGAGTTGCTGTTGATGCCATAACCAACGAACGTTACCGGAGCCGCGACCGTGCCCGAGGCACCGATCCCGGTCACCCGATAGTCCTCGTCGGCGATCATCGTCACATGCTTGCCATTGACGAACGCGCTGACCTCGCTCTTGGTCACCGCATTGGTGCCGCCGAGCGGGAACGGCTGACGATAGCTCGCACCTTCGACGACCTCGCCGTCGCGCTCCACGGCGAACGCCGGCTGGAGCCCGGCCTCGACGAAGAAATGCTCGATGTAGTCCTTGGCGATCTCCATGCCCGGGGTGCCCGGCAGGCGCCCGCCGAGATAGGGGCTCGCGAGGAATGTCAGGTGGTCATTGAAGACCCTGACATCACTATCGACAGCCTCGAGTGCGTCCTTGATCCTCGCGTCCTGGGCGAACGCAGGTGCCGCAAGCCCACAGAACGCCATAACACCCATCAGGGCGATCCGACCGGTCATC
>JAJDDL010000232.1 GCA_029260335.1 Phycisphaerales bacterium
GATCGAGCCCGTTCATGTTCTGGCGGATCCGCGACTGATCCTGGGCAATCATCGCCCGCTCTTGCTCCGTGGCGGTGATCTTCTCTTGCACCTTGGACACCTCGGCGTTCAGCCGCATCGCCTCGGTGATCGCGTCGAGCACCGCATCGCTGATTTGTCCATTGCGGCGGTAGATGAGCAGCGAATCGCGGTTGTAGCTGTCGATCCCGAGCGATTGGCTATCGACCCGCTTGAACTTGATCTCAAACGCGCCCGCGCCGCCCGCTTCGAGGTCCACCTCGAATCGGTGCAGCGTATCGGTCATCTCATCGGACAGGCTCGGCTTCACAAGCTCCCACCCCGGCATCCTCGGATGCTCGATGAGCACCGTCCTGGCCCGCTTCTGATCGTTGTTGCTGAGCGTGTGGATGACTCCAGTCTCGCGGGTCGTTTGGCGGATCAGGTTGCCGCGGACGATCTTGATCGAATCGACGCGGGAAACCGACTTGTCCTCGCTCTGCACGTCCACGTCCAGATCGACCGCGTACGCGATCAATCGCTTTTCGCCTTCAGAGACATGCCCGGTCTGCGCGTCGCCCGCGTAGGTGGTGCCGTCGAACACGGTGATGGGCCCAGGCATGAGTTGCAAGCCCGAGGAGTTGGTCAGCTCGACGCCGCGCATGGGGTGATCATTGAGTCCCTGACGGTTGTAGATGCTCACGCGCCGGCCATCCAAAGAGCTGCTGAGAATCGGAAGCATCGCCGACTGCTGTCGCTCGATCGTCACCGGCGCATCAAGCGTGTATTGAAATACCTCACCGATCTCGCCCGCCGAGGCCTGGGTGGCCGCGGCGTAGGCGAGCATGTCGTCGGCCGAGAAGCCGGCCGAGGCACCCCAGTCCCCGTCCACGGCCTTGTCCTCCATCGCGGGCGCCTGTCCGCGCCGCAACGAGGACCGTGCCCGGGCTGAGGGTTCCATCGCGGAGTTGAGCGCCCCGAGCCGTAGAAGCTTCTCGGCCGCACGCTCTCCCTCTTCATACACCGTGGGCATCAGGCCCGCGATCACCGGCACGGGGATATCAGGCCTCGCCACGAACAATGGTTGATACAAGTCCATCGTGAATCCCACCGGCTGGCCTGCGACCAAACTCAGATTCACGTTGTCCCAGTCTTCATCGGTCGTGTTCTCGACAATCGCCCAGCCCTGGATCGTCGGCTGCCCGCCCTCAGAATCCTCGGGCAAGATCAGGCGATAGCTCGTTTTCCACACAGGCATCTCGTGCACATACGCAACGACCACTTGCCGTCCACCTTGGCCCGAAAAACTCAGATCCACGCTCTTGGTCGTATCCGCGCGATGCTCGGCGAGCGCCATCAACGCCTTGTTCAACTCCTCGGCGAGCTGCTCATCGAGAATTTCCAGATTGCTCGCACCGGAGATGTCCACCGATCGCAGGCCGGTTTTGGTGACGAGATTCACATGAGCCACGCGGGCCGTCCGATCCGCCATGGGCCTTTCTCGTGTTTCGACGCCCAGCACTACGCCGGACACCCGCCCGTCGATGGTCTGCAACGCGACTTCGGCGCCACGCAACCGGTTCAAGAGCTCGGCGATATCGGGATTGTCTGAGATATCCACCGCGAACGAACTCAATCGCTTCTGCAGCGGCTCCTTCGAGCTATAGCTGACCGCATCGATTCGCCCGCCGCCCAGGTCCATGAGGACCATGCTCTTGAGAATGTCATTGATCTGCTCGGTCTTGAAGCGCAGGGTCACGTCGGCGTTGCCGTCGATCATGCCCTGGTGTGCAAAGTAACCCACGCCCGAGCGGTAGAGCGTGATGTCCGAGATCGGCAAACGATCATCTGCAACGCTCAGGGCACTCCCCGCAACAAGCACGAGCGGCGCGGCGACACGGACGAGGCTCTTGATCTGCATTGCTAACTCCCTTGTTCCTAATCTTCGAGACCAGAGGGTGAATCCCTCGCCGTCGGCTTCCAGGTCAAATCGGGCTCAACCATCGTTACGTGCAAACTCCGCGACTGGTGCGAACAGACGGCAAGTTACCCGCGGGTGACAATGTGGTCGTCCAAGCACAGCCTTCAACCAAAGAAGAAGCCCTCCCGTTGGCGAGGGATTCTCGGAGAACTTGTTGCGATCAACTGACGTTGAGCCTTGAGACATAATCCCGATACGCCTCACGCTTCTGTTCAAGATCAGCCCGCAATGCTTCGAGCTCGTCTTCCATCTGTTCCAGGCGGGTCTCCTGGGTGTTGAGCTTCTCGATATATCGCCGGTAGAGCTGGCTATTGCGATCGAGCCCGCCCATGTTCTGGCGGATGCGCGACTGATCCTTGCTGATCTCGCTCCGCTCACGCTCCACGCCGGTAATCTTCTCCTGCGCCTTGGAAACCTCGGCGTTCAAACGCATCGCCTCGGTGATCGCATCGAGCACGGCGTCGGAGATCTGCCCATTGCGGTGATAGACAAGCAAGGTGTTGCGGTTGTAGTTCTCGAGTCCCAAGGTCTGGCTGTCCACGCGTTTGAACTTGATCTCAAACTTCCCGGCTTCGCCCGGGTCCAGCTCGATCTCAAACCGATGCAGGCTCTCGGTCGTCTCGCTGGGCTCGCTCGGCGTCACCAGCTCCCAGCCTTCCATCTTCGGATGCTCGACCAGAACCGTGCGTGATCGCTTGCGATCGTTGTTGGTCAGGGTGTGCACAACGCCTGTCTCGCGCTTTGTCGTCTGCACGAGGTTTCCACGCACGATCTTGATCGAATCCACGCGGCTCATCGACTTGTCATCGCTCTTCACATCTACGTCCAGATCGACCGCGTAGGCGATCAAGCGTTTCTCGCCCTCAGAGACGTGCCCGGTCTGGGCGTCACCCGCGTACGCCGAGCCGTCGAACACGGTGATCGGTCCTGGCATGAACTGCAGCCCGCTGGAGTTGGTGAGCTCGACGCCGCGCATCGGGTGATCGCTGAGGCCCTGGCGGTTGTAGATGCTCACGCGACGACCGTCAAGCGCGCTACTCAGGATCGGCAGCATCGCCGACTGCTGACGCTCTATCGTGATCGGGGCGTCAAGCGTGTATTGAAAAACCTCGCCGATCTCGCCGGCGGTTGCCTGGGTCGCCGCGGTGTATCGCATCATTTCGTCGGCGGAGAATCCAAAGTTGGCAGCCCCGTCCAGTGGTTGGCCTGCCGAGGAGGTGACCGCTGTGCCTCCGCGCACTTCAAAGCGATCGGCGCCCGCAGACTTCATCTGGCTTTGAAACTCTCGCTTCGCAAGCGCGGGCGATCCCTCTTCATACACCGTCGGCATCAACCCCGCGAGCACCGGCACTGGGATGTCCGGCCTGGGTATGAAAAGCGGCTGATACAGGTCCATCGTGAACCCGACCGGCTGGCCGGCGACCAGACTCAGATTCACGTTGTCCCAATCTTCGTCGGTCGTGTTCTCGACAATCGCCCAGCCCTGGATCGTCGGCTGGCCGCCCTCAGAGTCCTCGGGCAAGATCAGGCGATAGCTCGTCTTCCACAC
>JAJDDL010000233.1 GCA_029260335.1 Phycisphaerales bacterium
GCATCCTGTTGCCCCAGACGACCTCTGAGTCGGTGATCAACCGGATGCGTGAGAATCGCAGCCGACTGGTGGCCGAGATCGAGAGCAAGGGCAGCGCGCGGGCCGAGCGGATTCGGTCCGACGCCGAGACCGTCGCGACGACCATCGAGAGCTTTGCGGATCGTCGTGCCAACGAGATCAAGGCCCAGGGTGACATCGAAGCAGCTCCGTTTATTGCCCAGCTCAATCGTCATCCTGAGTTTGCGATCTTCCTGGAAAACATGCGGACGATGAGCGAGATCATGCCCCTGAAGACGACTTGGGTGTTGCCCAGCTCGCTCGCGGGTCTGGAGTTCATCGATCCGGCGTCGCTGGGCAGTGCGCCGCGAGGTGAGCTCCCATTCCCCCGGATGCCTCAGGTCCAAGCGACCGGCGCTCTCGACGATTCCAACGACGTGGAGCGTGACTGATGGCTGATGATCCGATCATCCCCGCGAGCGTCGAATCCAGCGGCCGCGCCGCTTCGGTGCGACTGCGCGAGGGCCAGACGATTCAGACCCAGCAAGACCTGCTGGATCCGGCCCAGCAATCGCTGGCCGACGCGCTCAAGGTCACCCTGCGTTTCGTGCAGGCGGGCATGCTCGTGCTGCTCGTGCTCTTCGCGTTCAGCGGTGTGACCTCGATCAAGGAGGGCGAGGTCGGGTTGCGCCTGACCTTCGGAGAGATCAAGGGTGATGCCAAGGCGCCCGGCGCGCACTTCGCCCTGCCGAGCCCGGTCGGCGATTTCGTGAAGATCGACACCGGCACGAAGCGGTTCAATGAGATGGAAGGCTATTGGCCTTACCTGACGCCCAACCAGCGCAACCAGAGCATCGAGAGCCTTGGTTCGGGTGCGGATCTGGATCCGACGAATGACGGGTCGCTGATCACCGCCGATGGCAACCTTGTCCATACGCAGTGGTCGATCGTGTATCGCCACATGCCAGACCGTGCGAAGCAGTTCGCGGAGAACATCCATCCGGCACACGAAGAGTTTATTGTGTTGTCGGCGGCTCGCCGGGGCATCGTGCAGGCGGTTGCGGAGATCACAATTGACGAGTTGTTGAAAGAGGCCGGCAGCGGTCCGGGCTCGGTCGCCTCGCGTGCGCAGGCGATCGCCCAGGAGGTGCTCGACGGTATCAACAGCGGCATCCTCATCGAGGACATGGTCCTCGCCGAGAAGATGCCGCCTTTGTTTGCTCGGGATAGTTTCGCGGCGGTGCAGTCGGCCGAGTCCAACGCGCGGAGCGAGATTGACAAGGCAGAGCAGGAAGCCTCCCGCACACTCAACGAGACCGCGGGCGGGATTCACCCGCAGTTGCGGGCCCTGATCCTGGATTATGACGAGGCGGTGGGGGTGCATGGGGCGGCGATCCAGGTGGGCAACCCGACGCGGATTGCCGAGACCAAGGCCACGATGGATGGTGTGCTGCAGATGATCGACGATCTGCTTGAGTCTGATGCCGCGGGCGGCGCGGTGGCTCGGATGATGCTCGAGGCCAAGACCCATCAGTTCGCCGAGCGCAACCGGTGGGAATCGGCGTACAACCGGTTCAACGCCAAGCTTCCGCAGTTTCTGGCCAATCCGGATGTGACGATCCAAGTGGAGTGGGCCGAGGCGTGGACCAGGCTCGCGAGAAACGACTTTGTTGAGATCCTGACCTATCCGATCGGAGCCGGGCCAATCCGCCTGGATATCAATCGCGATCCGAACATCATGAAGCGTCAAGAGGAGTCTGCGAAGCAGCGCATGCTGGAGGAAGCCGAGAAGCGCCGTCTTCAGAGGCAACAGCAGGCCGACTTCAAGACTTCGACCGAACTCATCCTGGAGGGTTGATGGCACAGGCCGCGAAATCCCGGGATGGTGAACCCGTAGTCGTCGCGCAGGGTTTGTCGCGTGTGTTCAAGGACTTCTGGCGGCGTGATCGCGTGCGTGCGGTCGACAATCTCACGTTTGAGATTCAGCCGCACGAGATCTTCGGTCTGCTCGGGCCCAACGGTTCGGGCAAGAGCACGACGATCAAGATCCTGCTCGGACTGCTCCGTCCCACCAAGGGTCGAGTTTCGGTCTTTGGACGCCCGCCCTCGGACGTTTCGATCAAGAAGCGCATCGGCTATCTGCCCGAAGAGTCCTATCTCTACGGCTATCTCAACGCCCGGGAGACGCTTGAGTACTACGCCAAGCTCTTTGGCATCCCACCCAAGACTCGCACGAAGCGCATCGACGAGTTGCTTGAGATGGTCGGGCTCTCCCGCGCCCAGCACCGTCCGGTCCATGAGTATTCCAAGGGGATGCAGCGCCGGATCGGCCTCGCGCAGGCGCTTATCAACGATCCCGATTTTCTGATCCTCGATGAGCCCACCACCGGGCTCGATCCGATCGGTACACGCCAGGTCAAGGATCTCATCGTCCGTCTGGGCGAGCGTGGGAAGACTGTGCTGCTTTCGAGCCATCTGCTTGCGGACGTCGAGGATGTGGTCGATCGCATGGTCATTCTCTACGGCGGCAAGAAGCGCGAGGAAGGCACATGCAACGACTTGCTCGTCTCTCGCACGCGTTCCACGGTTGAGATCGACTCGATGGATGAGTCGCTCGTCAACGAGATCGACCAGGTTATTCGCAATAGGACCGGTGGCGAGCGCGGCGTGATCCGAGTCTCGCATCCGCGCCAGACACTCGAAGAGAAGTTCCTCGATATCGTCGAGCAGGCCCGCGCCGAACGAGCCGAGACCTCCGGTGCCGATCAGGGCGAGGTCGCGGCGTTCCTGACCGGGCCAGCCGAGGGCGCACATCTGATCGAATCTCTGGTCGAAGCCGCCGACGAGGCCACGCCGCCGCCGGAGTTTGAGTCCGCAGAAGAGCCGGCGGCCGCAACGCCTGCAGAAGACGTGCTTGCCGGATTGGTCGCCAAGCCCGACGAGCCCGCGCCACAGGAAACCACCTCGGCCGCTCCGCCCAAGCCCGCGTCTCGCCCAGCCGATACCGGCGGCGTCGATGAAGACGTGATCGGTTCACTCCTGGACAGTTCCGATGATCCGGAGCGCCAGACGTGATAGAGCGGCTCCGCGATCTGTGGCGACGGATCTCCATGGCTCAGCAGTCGCGGCTGTTCAAGATCGTTGCGACCGTGCTGGTCTCGCTCGCCGCGATCGGCATCCTGGGATTCAGCGCACTCGACAGCGCACGCGACTCGATGGACGTCGCGTCGGGCGCCACCGAAGAGACTACGGCCGATGATCCTGCCGATCAGTCGTTCACAGAGGCTCGCCGGGTCATCATCGGTATCTTGGGCAAGGCCAACGAGGACACGAGCGTCGTGTTTCCCACGCTTATTGCCGCGGGCGTCTCGCTTGTGGTCATCTGGCTCGGGCTAGCGATCACCTACATCTTGTTCTTAGGAGTCGCGGGGACGATCGCCTGGGGTGTGGGTGGCATGCTCGGCGCCGAGGGCACCTCGCGATTGCTTCTGGGCGTGCTTGCGCTGATGGCCTCGTTCGCGGCATTGCTCCAGGGCTTGCGCGCCGCGTTTGGCGGGCGGGGTCCGGTTCGCGCGATCGCACGCAATGTCCTTGCCGAGGCGGTCCGGCTCAAAATAAGCGTCGTGTTCATCGTGCTGCTCGTGTTTGCGCTTGCCTCGATTCCGGGGCTTATCGATTCGCAGGACGCGCTGCGCTATCGCGTGCAATCGCTCTTGCAATATGGCACGGGCGGCAGTTTCTGGATAATCGCGTTGCTCATCGTGCTGCTCAGCGTCGCGACCGTGGCGTTCGATCAGCGCGATCGGACGATCTGGCAGACGATGACCAAGCCGGTCAGCGCGGCGCAATATATCGGGGGCAAATGGCTCGGGATCGCCGGGCTCAGCGCGGTGCTCTTGGGCGTGTGCGCCTCGGGTGTGTTCTTGTTCACCGACTACGTCCGCAACCAGCCCGCCCTCGGCGAGAGCCAGCCCTACGTCTCGGTTTCCGGCGTTATCAGCGAGGACCGGATGATCCTCGAGTCGCGCATCCTGACGGCGCGAGTCGGCAGGACGCCCGATGCGCCGATCGAGCCCGACAACCCGGTCTTCCTGGAAAGCGTGCGAAGCTACATCAGGGGCCAGCAGGCAATCAATCCGAGCTTTGCGCAGGAAGACGAAGAGTTTGCCGAGGTTCTCGATAGCTTGTATCGGTCCTACGTCGCCAGCCGCTATCGATTGGTCCCCGGTCAGTGGCGCGAGTTCGTGTTCAATGGGATGCAGAGCGCGCGCTCGAGCGACCGGCTGATCACGCTTCTGCTGAAGGTCAAGACCAACGTCAACAACCCGACGAACTTCTATCGCCTGCATATAGATTGGGAAGGCGGCGACGATCTCATCGAGGAAGAGGTCGCCCTCGGGACGATCAACCGAATTGAGATTCCCAACGACGCGGTGCTCGATGACGGCACGCTTGTTATCTTCGTCAAGAACATGGGGCGAAGCGATGACCCCATGCAGCCGCCGGACATTCTGAATGTGTCCGAGGCCGACGGTATCGAGATCACCTACAGCGTTGGCAGCTACCACGTCAACTTTGCGCGCGTGGTCTTCGTGCTGTGGGTCAAGCTGATGTTCCTCTCGATCATCTCGCTGACAGCCGCGACGTTCCTGAGTTTCCCAGTTGCGGTGCTGATGAGCCTGACGATCTTCCTCGCCGCCGAGGGCGCGGGGTATATCGCGACCAGCTTGGAGTCCTACCGGATCCAGAACCAGGCGGGCGAGACGCTCATCGTGAACCTCTTGACCGCCAAGATCTCCGAGCTCATCTCCAGCGTCTTCAGCGTCTACGCCGATCTCCAGCCGACCAGCCGTCTTGTCGAGGGGCGTTTGCTGAGCTGGGGTGAGGTCGGAATGGGCGTGATCGTGCTTGGCGCGGTCTCGGCGGTGCTCTTCGCCCTGGCTTGTCTGATCTTCCGGAGGCGAGAGCTCGCAATTTACTCCGGGCACTAGCAGCCCCGCGAACCCGAGCCCCCAAGGCGACGAACGAAGGATGACCGCCCGCGAGCGGGACCAATCGCAGGAGCACGCCATGCAACGCAGCCGACTCATCCAGCTCATGGCCGCCACCGTCGCAGTTCTGAGTCTGTTCTCGGCGGCCTTCATGGGCCCGAGGATCAACGCCAGCGCGGCTCGGCACCAGCTCGTGTATGTCGATCGTGCCGAGGAGAACGCCCCGCCCCAGGTTGCGCTGGGGATCGCCATGGGCGCACTCCGCGGCGTGTTCGTCAACTACCTCTGGATTCGCGCCAACCGACTGAAAGAAGAGGGCAAGTTCCACGAGGCGATGACCCTGGCCCGCGCGATCACCACCCTCCAGCCGCGCTTCCCCGACGTGTGGACCTTCCACGCGTGGAACCTGGCGTACAACATCTCGGTCTCGGCCAACACCCGCGAGGAGCGCTGGGAGTGGGTCAACAAGGGCATCCGCCTGCTCCGCGATGAGGGCGTGGTCTACAACCCCAACGCGCTGCTCGTGCACCGCGAGCTGAGCTGGATCTTCCTGCACAAGGTCGCCGGGTTCACCGACGACGCCAACCAGTACTACAAGCGGGCGTTGGCGGCAGAGTGGACCGAGATTCTGGGTGAGCCCCCGGTCCTTTCGCCCGTGACGCGCACACGAGAGGGCGCTATCGGGGCGTTCATCGAATGGCTCACGCCGATCGTCGACGCCCCGCGCGGCATGCGAGGGTTGCTGGCCTCGGCGCCCGATGAAGAATCTCGCCAGACGCTCCAGCGGTTGATCGACACGATCGAGGGTGGCGCCGCCGACGACCTTGGCATCGATTTTCTCCAGCGATATACCCGCATGCACATGCTGCTCGAATCGAGCTATCGCGAGATCGTCACCGCCATGTCCGAGCGAGCGAGAGAGGCCCGCCCGCGCACGGCGATACTCCGCGATCTCATGCTCGACCCACAGTACGACGACGCGTTCGACTTGCTCTTGCCGTATGTTCGCCGCAAGGTCCTCGTCGAGGACTATCACATGGATCCTCACCGGATGGTCCGCTACACAGAGAAGTATGGTCCCTTGGATTGGCGTCATCCCGCCGCGCACAGCCTCTATTGGGCGGCCAAGGGCGTCGAGTCGACGTTTACCCGAATTCGCGAGCGCACGATTAGTGATTACGACTTTGTCAACGCCGATCGGCACGTCATCCAGAGCCTCCAGGAACTCTATCGCTCGGGCGAGTTGTACTTCAGCTATGTCTACTGGGCCGTGCCCCAGCTCCAGGTGCAAGAGCAGGGGAGCCAGAGCGTGTACTCGCTCTACCTGGCGGTCCCCAACGCGCACTTCGTCGAGATGTACGGCGAGATCGTCATTGAGGTAGCTCGGCGGAGCAAATATGACCAGGAGAATCGCATCTGGGGCCTCTATGACGGTGGGTATGAGAACTTTCTGAAGGACGCGATTCGGTTCTTCTACCGCCGAGGGCAAAAGGATGTCGCGCAGCGGTATCTGTACATTCTGATCGAGCGCCCGACACTGTCGCTCAACGACACTTGGAAGAACGATCGTTACGCCCAGACTCTTGAGAACTTCATCAATGATCAGTACGCCGACGAGCGATTCAAGAGCACTTACGTCGCGCAGAGTGAGGTGAGCGGCGCGATCCAGGCGTCCGTTGTCGCGTTGCTGGAGGGCAACGTTCCGTTGTTCAACAGCAACTGGCAATACGCCGAGATCTTCCACCAGAAGTACACCGAAGCGCAGGTCAAGGCGATGCAGACCGCGACCGGCACCGAGTCCACGCGGACCGAGGTTATGGATCGCGACTGGCGTTTCTACGCCGGCACGCACGTTGCCACGTTCGTCGCCCAGCTCGATATCGAGCAGGCCGAGCAGGTCTATATGCGTGCCCCGGGAGATCTGAAGAACTGGGTTTACACGGTCATGGCTGATCGCGTTGGCTTCTCGACCAATCCGGGCCAGTCTCTTGCCGGGCGTGATTTCTTTGAGGTCTTCCCCGAGCCCGAGGAGTACGAGTTGTTCCGTTCTTGGTACGAGAACGCGATCCGCGCTCGCGCCGCGAAGGGTCCAGTGCAGAACTAGTTGGCGACCAGCGGCGTCTTAAGCGCCAAAGCGAGACAATGTCCGTTCGACGCTTTGCACATAGCCTCCGCCGAACAGACGCACGTGCACGAGCAGCGGATAGAGGTTGTACAGGTCTCGTCTTGATTCAAAGAACCCCGGGCGGATGGCACGCATCGAGCCATAGCTCTCAAAGAACGCGTCGCCGAACGTGCCGAAGAGAGTGATAAACGCCAGCTCGATCTCCGGATCCGCGTAGTAGATCGCCGGGTCGATGAACGCCGCGATCTGCCCTTGGTGCGCGAGCACATTGCCGCCCCAGACATCGCCGTGGATGAGCCCGGGTGGTTGAGGCTCACCCAACAGCTCCTTGAGCGAACCGGACACCAACCGCTCGACGCGCGTAACCGTCGCATCGCCCAGACGGCCGGCCTGCTTTGCTTGGCGTGCCATGCACACGAGTCGGTGCTCGCCAAAGAACGCGTGCCAGTTTTCATCCCAGCTATTGGGCTGGTTCAGTCCGCCGATCAGCGTGTCGGAGGCGTATCCATACCGATCCGATGCGTGGTTGTGGAGGCTGGCGAGCAGCGTGCCGGCGTGGCATTCGCCCGACTCGCCTTGCACGCCGTCGTGCTCGACATGATCCATAAGGAGCAGGTCGTCATCGCTGAAAAGCACCTCTGGCACCGGCAACGAGCCACGCAAGTCGGTGAGCATGGTGCCCTCGACCTCGAGTCGCGAGCCTCGCGACCCGAGCTTTGCGACCACTCGCCGTCCGTCGTCGAGTTCCACGAGCCGCACATCCCCGACGCACCCGCCGCTCAATCGCCTCTCGGCGACGACCCGGCATCCCAGCACGCTCTCGATTCGCGTATGCACAGGTGGAGCGTCTGCGCAATCGGCCTGCGGGTCAACCCTGGAGAATTGCCTGGCATGCGTCGAGCACCGTCTGGATCCCCTCGACGGCTTCTTCGATGCCTCCGGCGGTGATCGCCTTGGCGGCGTCCTCGGCGGCGCGGGCCAGAGAGGCGTGTCCCGAGTAGGGCGCAGCGCCGACGATGCGGAAGCACGCGCCCTGGCACCTCTTGGGATCTCGCTCGCTGAGTCCCTCGGTGAGTTCGTTCGTCACCGACCGCAGTTCGGTGGTGAACTCCTCGTTGAACATCTGGCTCCCCGAATCTTCCATCAGCTTGGCGTTGGACGCGGAGTTGAGCTCCTCGCGTCCATTGATCAAGAACTCGGCCATCGCCTGCAAGAACCGGTGTTGTTCGAATGGTTTGGTGAGGTATCCGTTCGCGCCCGAGTCCAGCCAGCGCTTGCGTGCCGCCGCTGAGCTGTCGCCCGAGACCACGACCACAGGCGTCAGATTGCCTCTGTCTCGGATGAGCCGGATCATCTTTTCGCCCTCGTCACCGCACGCGTGCGGATCGAGCATGATGAGATCACACCCCTCGCCGATCATCTCGATGGCCTCGTCCATCGTCTCGGCCTGGCGCAGGCGGACCCGCGTCGACTTCAAGAAGTGCTGGACGAGCTTGGTATCCAGTGCCGAGTTGTCCAGCTGTACAAGACACCCCTCGATCTCGGACTCATCGAACTTCTCGAAGTTGTAGGTTTCCTTGAGCTGATCCATCTCGATGAAGCTCCGCATGTCGATGGGCTTGCGGAACTTGATGCCGATCTCGTGGATGACTCCGCGCCTGTGCTGGCATCGCACGATGTCGCCGTGCACGACCATCTGGCCCACGTTCAGGTCCTTGAGCACCACCGCGCACGGAGAGCCGGGGTGCAGGAACGCGTTGTGGAGGATGCACACGCCGCCGCTGGAGAGATTTCGGCAGGCGACCTTGATGATTCGATCGGGCCCACCGGCTTGGCGAACCTTCATATGCACCGTGTCCTTGCGAAACCGCAGGCGTGTGTGCCGGCGATCGTTGTTCACCTGGCCCTCACTGACGGCGTCGAGCTCATCGAGCATCTTGCCGAGCGTCTGTCCTTGGAGCCCCAGTGTGTTGGCTCGATGGGATGCAGATTGGTCTTTGGACATGGATGGTTCCCTCGCGCAAGTCATCGTTGCGATGTGCAATAATCGGGCAAAGCCCCCTGCGTGCTGAGCGCCGGGTGTGCCACATGAGAATGCAGACGTGTTGTTGGCCGCACATCCCCCAGGGTCGCAACGTCCGCGCAGTTCTCACCTTCGTCCGAGAACTGTCACGATGAGTTGCATGGGGGTACCGCGAGCCTACACGTCGAGGTTCTTGACCTCGAGCGCGTGGTCCTCGATGAACTTGCGTCGAGGCTCGACCTGTTCACCCATCAAGGTCGTGAACAGGTACTCGGCTTCCTGGCCGAGCTCGCATTGCACGCGCATGAGCGTTCGTTTTTCGGGGTCCATCGTGGTCTCCCACAACTGCTCGGCGTCCATCTCGCCCAGACCCTTGAATCGCTTGATCTCCAAGCCTCGACGCCCGATCTCGTGGAGCGAAGGCAGGATCTCGCGCAGATTCGCGGCTTCGACGATCCGGCTGCTCGTGCTCTCGTCGGCGTCCGCGCCATCTTGGCCCTCGGCGGGCTTGGCGCTCTTGGACTTGATCGTCTCCCAGAAATACCGGGTCGGCAGAGCCTCGCCCGTAATCGCCTCTTGGCGCGAAAGCGCGAAGTCGCCGATATCCAGCCCGACCTTCTCCAAATCCTCGAAGATGCGTTCGAGCTCCCGGTTCTCGTGCAACTCGCGGATCGTGGCGATCGGCGCCCGGGTGGCGGGGTCGCCGCCGCTGCCGTTCTCGTCGATCTCATCGTCAGACAGGCGCAGGCCCTTGGACTCGATGATCCCGTGGGCTTGCTTTTCATCCCACGCGTATGCCTCGCCCGCGAATCCCTCGCCGCGCCAGCTCACCCGATGCGAAGGCAAGTTGCCGCTCTCGGATTGGGCGCGGAGTTCGAGCAACTCTGCAAAGTGCACGCCCCGGCGTTCTGCGATCTCGACCAGCTCATTCAGTCGTCTGAGCAACGCGACTACGCGTTTGAGATCGTTGCCCTCGATCCGTCGGATCTCGGGGGCGTCTCCGCCGCGGTCGCTGATGCCGCTCAGATCGCGCACAACGAGCGACGAGCCTTCGATGCCCATCTCGCTCAGGGTGGAGTCCATCGACCGGTCGTCGATCACGTACCGGCTCTTCTTGCTCTTGGTGAACTGATACAACGGCGGCTGGGCGATGTAGATCCGACCTTGGCGCACGAGGTCGGGCATCTGGCGATAGAAGAACGTCAGGAGCAGTGTGCGGATGTGGCTCCCGTCGACATCGGCGTCGGTCATGATGATGACCTTGCCGTAGCGGAGCTTGGCCATGTCAAAGTCGGCGCCGATGCCGCAGCGCAGGGCCGCGATCAGCGTCCGGATCTCCTCAAAGCCCAGGATCTTGTCGATCCGGGCCTTCTCGACATTGAGGATCTTGCCCTTCAGGGGCAAGATGGCCTGGGTTTCGACATCGCGCCCTTGGGTGGCGCTGCCGCCTGCCGAATCACCCTCGACGATGAACAGTTCGCTTCGCTCGACGTCTTTGGTCTTGCAATCGCGGAGCTTGTGGGGCATGGAGCCGCTGTCGAGTGCGCTCTTGCGCCGGGTGAGCTCTCGGGCCTTGCGCGCCGCTTCGCGGGCCTGAGCCGCGAGCACGCCCTTCTGACAGAGCTTCTTGGCCTCGCTCGGGTGCTCCTCGAGCCAGTTGCCGAGGGCCTCGCCCACGGCTTGGGAGACGAACTGCTCGATCTCTGGGTTGAGCAGTCTCTCCTTCGGCTGGTTGTTAAACGTCGGATCGGGGAGCTTCACGCTCACGATCGCGACCAGGCCTTCGCGCAGGTCGTCGCCGGTGGGCGTCGGATCCTTCTCGCGTATCAGGCCTTCCTTCTTTGCGTAGGCGTTCAGGGTCCGCGTGAGGGCCACTTTGAACCCTTGGGCGTGGGTGCCGCCGTCGACGTTGTTGATGTTGTTGGCGAACGTGAGGAGCGTCTCGTTGTACCCATCGTGGTACTGCAGGGCGACCTCGCAGACCATGCTCCGCTCAAAGTCGTCCTTGCGCACATAGACCGGGCTCGACACGGCGCTCTTGCCTGTGAGCAGATGCTCGACGTATTCGAGCAGCCCATCGTCGGCTTGGAATGTCTCATGCCGGGGCTTGCCGTCGGGGCCCACCCGCTCATCGCTCAGCCGGATCACAACGCCCGGGTTGAGGAACGAGAGCTCGCGCAGGCGATTCTGCAGGATCGAGTAGTGGAAGGTGACGTCGGGGAAGATCTCGGTATCGGGGCGGAAGATGATCGCGGTGCCCGTGGTGCGGGTGCTGCCCGAGGGGATCGGGCCGACGATCTCCAACTCTTCGGCGACCGCGCCGCGTTCGAATACCATGCGATAGACCTGGCCGTTGCGATAGACCTCGACCTCGAGTCGCTCGCTCAGTGCGTTGACGCACGAGACGCCCACGCCGTGGAGCCCGCCTGAGACCTTGTACGCGCTGCCCTCTTGGCCGAACTTGCCGCCGGCGTGGAGCTTGGTCATCACGATCTCGACCGCGGGCCTGCCGTTGAGCTTGGGGTCGTCGTGGGTGACCGGATCGATCGGCACGCCTCGACCATCGTCGACCACGCGCACCGAGCCGTCGGCTTCAATGAAGACGCTCACCAGGCTCGCGAACCCGGCCATGGCCTCGTCGATGGAGTTGTCAACGACCTCGTACACGAGGTGGTGCAGGGCGTTGTTGCCCGTGCCGCCGATGTACATGCCTGGGCGTTTGCGGACGGCTTCCAGGCCCTCGAGGACCTTGATCTGGTCAGCTGAGTAATCGCCTTTGCTGTCCGATGCGGTGACCGGGTCGATAGATTCGGTTGTATGCTCGCTCATGCGGTCTGACGGCTCCATTGGGGCAGTTGCCCTCCTCGGCTTCGCGAACGCTCAGGGGCTCTGGCTGGGGCTCTCTGAGGGGCCGGCGAGCCGTCTCGGGCCACAGTCCTTATTGTAGGTCCGTCAGAGCGTTTTGTCAGCCCCTGAAGAGCCCCAATGAGCCCATCCAACACGCCTCCAGAGAGCCCAGAAATCGACCTGGATTCCCCGCCCGATCCGGTTGGCGATACTCCACGGACGTGCGCGGATTGTGGGGCCCGGATCGCCGGCGAGTTCTGCTCGGCTTGTGGGCTCGATTCCCATCGCGGCAGGCTCGACATGCGAGAGATCATCGCCGATGGCGTGGGATGCCTCATTGACTTCGACCGCCCCTTCTGGATGACCTTCAAGCGACTGCTCACCGCCCCCGGAGCGCTGACGCGCGACTACATCGCCGGCCAGCGCCAGAGATACGCCAGCCCGTTTCGCGTCTTTCTGATCTTTGCAACTCTCTCGACGATTGCGTGGTTTGTCGTGACCGGCGGACACACGGAGTTTCTGCCCGAGAGTCCGACCAGCGGCGTGCTTGCCAAGCACCAAACCGCGCGCCAATGGGCGATGGACACACTCCAGGCGAATCAGCACTTGATCAACATCCTGGTGATTCCGGTTCTCGCCGTCGCCTACAAGCCTCTGTTTCGCAAGCAGGGCTACAACCTCGCCGAGCACACGGCGGGCGTTTTCTATGTTTACGGCGTTGTGTTTTTCGTGGAGTTCATCACCAAGGGGTGGATCGTGCTCATGCAAGCGGAGTGGCTTGCGCAGGGCGTGTTTGTCTTCACCGTTTTCTATCCGATGGTGGTCGCGGTGCGCATCTATCAGGCGGGCTGGATCTCGGGCCTGTTGCGTGCATTCATCGGTCAGGTTGTGCTCTATGCGGTCGCGGCGGCATTCGGCTTGTTTGTGGTATTCGTCCTGCCACCGTTGATCTCGCCGTTCTTCCCTGAGGAGGTTCCCGTTGAGGCAACTCCTTCGGAAGCAGGAGAAGCCGCAGCGGAACCGGAATCAGAGTCCGGGCCATAAGTGGCTTTGTTGGGCGTGCCACGAACCGCTGCTTTGAGCGGTTCGTGGTTCTGCGCATCTATCTTGAGAAACACCAACCGCTCAAAGCAGCGGTTCGTGGCACAGTCTTGCACGATTGGGCCTGGGCACGACTAGCAGACCTACCTGCGGATCTGGACCACACTCTCGCCCTCGCGCAACAAGCTGAACACCAGCCGGATGTCATCGG
>JAJDDL010000234.1 GCA_029260335.1 Phycisphaerales bacterium
GTAGAGCTGCAAGATGGCCACTTGCGTGAAATCTATCGGTGTCGAGCCCAACGCAAAGACTGTCTCGCCAGTATTGGCGATCCCCTTTTCGCGATTCGCCATGCCATATCCCTCATGGAGCACGATCTTGCCGTCGCGCACGAGCAGGAGCGAGCCAGAAAAGCCCTTCTGCACCTCGCGCTCAACGAGTGCATCGACCGAGTCCCAGGTTACGGCCTCCATTGGTTGAGCGGCCAGTGCCAGGGGGCTCAGAGCAAGGGCGGTTCCGAGGCAGGCGACGGGGTCTTTGAATGCGAGCAACTTCGATCTCCTGGCACACCCACATGGGCGATTGAAACACCAGATGCGCCGTGCCAGCAGGTCCCGGCATAGAAATCAGAAAACTGTAGAGATTTTATTTTTCACCAGAGCTACCTATGCTCAGGCC
The DNA here is from genome assembly GCA_029260335.1 of Phycisphaerales bacterium. GTDB lineage: Bacteria > Planctomycetota > Phycisphaerae > Phycisphaerales > UBA1924 > S146-42. The sequence goes on from JAJDDL010000234.1 coordinate 428, forward strand.
ATGCACGATGAGTTCGAGGTCCGGACTGTCAGTCAGTTGCGTGTGATCAACGCGCCCGCCCGACGTGCGATCTTCGAGGCTTTGCTCGAAGGCCCGCAGTCCGCCGCGTCGATCGGAGCTCGGTGCGGACAATCGCCGGAGGCGGTCCACTATCACATCAAGCGGCTCCAGGAGATCAAGCTCGTCCGGATCGCCGAGGAACGTGAGACCGGCGCGAGGCCGGAGAAGATATTCGAGCTCACGCATCGACGCCTGGAACTCAAACGAGACCGTCGAGGCCCAGCATTCATGCGAGAACTCGTGCGCGGGGTCCGACTCATGCTCCGACTCGCCGAGCGCGAGTACGAACAGGCGTCCGATGTAGTGGAGCCGCACCGCAGGCCCCGCATCGCGCGGTTCATCGCATGGCTCTCTACCGATGACCTCAAACAAGTCGAACGTCTGGAAGCCGAGCTCGACGCGATCCTGCGCAACGCGAATGAGCGGGCCAACCGAGTCGGCCCGGCCGGCCGGGAGCGAGTCGCCATTACGATTCTATTGGCGCCCGTGGAAGACCCCAAGAACCCGTCCTCGTAGTTGCACATGGCCAGATGAACTGTTGGTATGCTCGCACCATGCGCACACCACTTTCTATCACAATCATGCTCAGTGTTCCACTGCTCGCCTTGTTGGGCTGCTCAAGCTCTGGCGACAAGCAGGCCATCCGAGCCGTGGCCGATGACTTCTTTATCGCGATGGAGACCCGAGATGCCAAGCTCGCCTCGTCGATCATGATCCCAGAGGGCAGCTTTGTGAGCGTCCGACCGGGTACCGAGGGGCGCGATATCAGGAGCTTCACCAACAGCGATTGGCTCCAGGGCATGGCGGACGAAGAACGGGTTCTCAGGGAACGGTTCCTCGACTCGCCGTTCATCATCGTCGAGAAGGACGTCGCGGTCCTCTTCGGCGCTTACGACTTCCACATCGATGGCAAACTGAACCACACCGGCCTCGACATCTTCAACTTCGTCCGCACCGACGAAGGCTGGAAGCTCGCCGGCGGGGTCTACACGGTCGAGCCGAGCGGGCAATAGAACTTTTGGCCATTGCTCGCTTCAACTTGCGGATCCCGAAGGCACCGAACTTCGCAAGCGGCCTACAGCGTGTCCGAGATCCGCGATGGGCAGATCGCCAACGTTTCTTACTTCGAGGCCGAGTGAACGTCGATCAGGAACTCGATTCGGCCAACCGGGTTCGAATATCTGACGCTCGGGATTCCAACACCTGCACCTGCGCGAGCAGCGACATCGCCTCGTCTTCCATGCGCTGGCATTCTTGCAAGCGGGCCCTCTGGTCTTCGCGCGTTGGTTCTGCGCTGGCGAGCCGGCGATTGAGCTGGCTCTGGATCTTCCGCTCGTGCACGGTTGCGCGAGCCTCTCGGATCTCTTCGACCAGAGCATCCAGCTCAGCGAACAGCGCCTTCATATCCTGGGACACTTCGCACCCTCCCCGATGGACCGACTGCCATGCACAAGGCTAGCAGGACCCTCAAGTTTGGGTGTGACTGCAATGGCCCTCGGACAGATACCACGGGATCGCCTCGGGATTGTGCGGCGCATGCCCAAGTCGACACGATTCTGTGTCAAATGCGGGGAAACATGATTGAGGGCCCGCAGGCGTAGGCAAGGATGCCTATTTCGCTGGTACGCGAGTTCCACGGCCCTTCTGGACGGTTGTTGCACGTACTGTGAAACACCGCGAGTTGCAATCTGTTGGCAGATTGTTAGCGGTAACAGAAAATCTCTAATAAAAAGCGAGCAAGCCTTGTCCGACACCGCAAACACCGAGCATCACGTCGAAACTTTCAAGGCAACTGCCCATGGCAGCGGCTGGCCCACGGCCGTGGCCATCACCGACACCGAGTGGAAGTTCCAGGTCGATGAGCCCGAGGAGGACGGCGGATCCAACTCCGGGCCCAATCCGATGCACCACTTTGTCGCGTCCCTCGCCGGTTGCCAGAACGAGCAGGCGCAGGTCGTCGCAGAAGAGCTCGGCTTCGAGGCCAAGCAAGTTGCCATCACCGTCGAGGTCGCGCTCAACCTCGATGGGTTCATGGGTGCCGCGGATAACTCAGAGGGCTGTTTCCAGCGTGTGCGTTTGGACGCGGTGGTCGCGGGCATCGACGCGTCTCAGGCGGCAGAACTCGGCAAGCGCGTCGACGCACGTTGTCCCATCCTCAGCGTGCTGCGCTCCGGTGGTGCGACCATCGAGAGCAACTGGACCGCGGGCTGATTCAAGGCCTCTCGCAGAGTCTTCGTGCACAACGCCCTTGGGCAGCAATC
>JAJDDL010000235.1 GCA_029260335.1 Phycisphaerales bacterium
TGATCGAGCGAGGCGACGCGGACGCGTGCTTTAGCGGCTCTGCTGAGAGCAAGCTCAACGTGCTGGGCATGACGCGTCTGCAACAAGCCGGGCGCATCGCCAGTACCCAAGGCAAGAATCTCAATCCAAGCGAACGACCCGCCGACAATCCGGTGAGACCTGTCGAGCCAGAATCTGCAGGACAACTCATGGGAGAAGGGGGGGGGATCCTCATCGTCGAGCGCGAGGAGTCTGCGCGAGCGCGAAGCGCACCGCTGATCGCTCGGCTCGCGGGCTTTGGTGCCGCTCAGTCCCCGCGCGGGCTGGACATGCTCCGTCCGGTGGGCCAAGCCGGGGAGTCTGCGAATATCGGGCTGAGCGATGCGATTGTTCGAGCGTTAGACGATGCTGGGATCGAACCTGAGGCGATCGATGCGATCGTGCCGCATGGCTCGGGCGTGCCCGCCATGGATCGACGCGAGGCACTCGCTTTGGGCGAGGTTTTCGGCGATCGGCCGGTGCCGGTGTTGAGCTGGGTGCCGAGCGTGGGCGAGTGCATGGCGGGCAACGGCGGGATCCAAGCGGCGATCGGAGCGATGGCCTTGGCCGAGGGGCGATTGCCCTCGATGCAAAGGTTGGCCGGAGGCCGTATGCTTGATTCGCCCGAACCGGTGGATGCACCGAGGCATGTGTTGGTGTGCTCGGCATCACTCGGGGGATCGAACGCCGCGCTGGTGTTGAGTCGCGCGGAATGACTAGCAGCCTATTGGAGACTTTCTATGGCGTCGTACGGATCACGGAATGAAGATAACTATGGCAACCGCGGCGATTCGCGCGATGGCGGGCGTGACGGGGGCCATCGCAGGCGAGGCGTGCCGCTCTCAGAGCTCGACCCGGCTCTGACCGAGATGAGCCGGCGCGTGATTGGCGCATCGATCGAGGTGCACAAGGAACTTGGGCCTGGCTTCCCTCGCGAGATCTATGCCAATGCCCTGGCCAATGAGCTCGAAGCCGAGGAGATCGGCTTTGGCCGTGATCATTCCTTCGATGTCGAGTTCGAGGAGATCGTCGCGGGCCAGGTGGTCGCCGATTTCTATGTGGGCGAGCGGTTCTTGCTCATGGTCCAGGCCCACTACGGCGAGGTCGGCGGCGAAGAGCGATCGAAGCTCCGTGCCCAACTCCGGGCCGCGGATGTCGAGCTGGGCCTGATCATCAACTTCGGCGAGCGTCGTCTCAAGGACGGGCTGGTCCGCGTGCTGAATCCAGACAAACTCGAGGCGCTCAAGGCCGGCGCGACCGCGGCGACCGACGAAGACGAGAGCACCGACGAAGGTGATGATGGCGAGTATGAGCAGAGCGACGACTGATCGAAGGCGCGTGGTCATCACCGGCATGGGCTGGGTGACCCCATTAGGCCGCGATATCGAGACCGCTTGGGCGCGTCTTGTTCGCGGTGACTGCGCGATCGGTCCGGTGCGGCGATTCAATGCAGAGACTTTCTCAACGAACTTTGCCGCTCAGTGTGATGACTTCGAGCTGATCGATGCGTTGGGCGACCCGATGCTTGCCGAGCGACACGCCGACGCGAGTCTCAATGGCAGATTCGCGCTCGCCAGCGCCTATGCGGCTTGGCAAGACGCGGGCTTGCACGAGGGGGCTGGCAAGGAATCGGTCGATCCACGCCGGGTCGGGGTCTACCTTGGCGCGGGCGAGGGGCCGCCGCAGTTTTCGTCCTTCATCCGTTCCCACATCGCCGCATGGGATGAGCAGGCACGCGCAGTTGACTCGGTGGCGTTTGCCGGGGCGGCGATGGAAATCCTGGACACTGTTGGCGAGTTGGAGCAGGAACCGCAAGCGGCGGTGACTCATGTCGCCGATCTTGTGGGGGCTCGCGGGCCAAGCGTGAACTGTTTGACCGCCTGTGCCGCCAGCACCCAGAGCGTCGGCGAGGCGTTCGAGATCATCAAGCGAGGCGACGCCGAGGTGATGCTCGCGGGCGGCTCGCACAGCATGATCCATCCGCTGGGCATGACTGGTTTCATCCGGCTGACGGCCATGAGCACCCGAAGCGACGAGCCCGAGAGCGCAAGCCGCCCGTTCGATCGCACGAGAGACGGATTTGTGATGGGTGAGGGCGCAGGTGTTGTCATCCTTGAGGATCTCGAACACGCCAAGGCCCGCGGGGCTCGGATCCACGCCGAGTTGAAGGGCTATGGCTCGACCGCCGACGCCTATCGCATCACCGACATCCATCCCGATGGCGGCGGCGCCCAGCTGGCGATGCAAAAGGCGCTGCAGCAAGCGGGGATCGATCCGACCAAGCCCGGCAAAGATGGCCGACCACAGGTTCACTACATTTCCGCGCACGGCACGGGCACGCCTGAGAACGACGGCATCGAGACCAAGGCCGTCAAGGGCGTGTTTGGCGATCTAGCCGCCCAAATCCCATTCAGCAGCGTCAAGAGCATGATGGGCCATCTGATCCAAGCCGCGGGAACCGTGGAACTGATCACATGCGTCAAGGCGATCCAGTCGGGCGTGGTCCCGCCGACGATTCACCTGGAACGGCCGGATCCTGAGTGCGATCTGGACTACGTGCCCAACCAGGCCCGCGATCTCTCGGATCAGGGCGGCGTGGAGGTCTGTTTGTCCAACGGATTCGGCTTTGGCGGCCAGAACGACGCGGTCTGCGTCCAGCGGTATGTGCCCTAGTTCGACCCGCTGGCCTCGCAACTGTCCTACAGGATTCTCGGTAGACAAGATCGCGCGGAGCTTGCATGGACCGGTCCTGCCACCACGCGGGATCATGGGGAAGGGAAAATCTCAATGGTCGAGCGAATACGCCGCTGCCTCTCTTTGCTGTTGGTGTGCGCAGGCTCAGCCAGCGCACAGTGGGACGATGCCCGGCGTGAGGCGCGCGAGCACTACCTGGCGGGGCGCCACGAGCAAGCGGTGGCGGCGTTTCAGAAGATCGCGGGCACCAACCCCTACAACGGGAACGACTGGCTCACACTTGGTACCTCGCTGCTCACTTTGGGCCGCACTGAAGAAGCCATCGACTCGCTCATGCGGGCTCGCGAGACGTATCCAAACGACGCGATCGCGGCGTACAACCTCGCGTGCGGGCACGCCCTTCTGGGGCACGCCGACGAGGCGATCAACTGGCTCGAGCAGTCGATCGCCGACCGCTATGTCCGCATCGACCAGATCGCAAACGATGCTGATTTAGCCTCGCTCCACGAGGACGCGCGGTTCCTGGCGATCGTGGGGACGGCCCCGGCCGATGACCTCTCGCGCGATGATCGCTGGCGGTTCGATATCGATCGCATGCTGCTGCGTATCGAGCAGGT
>JAJDDL010000236.1 GCA_029260335.1 Phycisphaerales bacterium
GCCCGCCTGCTCGGCCGCTCTGATCGCGTCTTCAACCGCCATCTCGGCGGCAAGATCAGAACGAAATCCTCGGCCAAGATCACCGACCTCCAAACCCTACGCGATATCTACACCCCGGGCGTCGCCCGTGTCTGCCTTGCGATACGCGATGAGCCCGAGCTCGCAAACCAATACACCAACATCCCGCGCACCGTCGCCATCGTCACCGACGGCACCGCCATCCTGGGCCTGGGCGATATCGGCGCACTCGCGGGCCTGCCGGTCATGGAAGGCAAAGCTGCATTGTTCAGCCAGCTCGCCGGCCTCTCGGGCGTGCCCATCCTTCTCGACACCAAAGACCCCAAACAGATCATCGACACAGTGACCCACATTGCGCCCTCGTTCGGCGCGATCCAACTCGAAGACATCGCCGCCCCGGGCTGCTTCGAGATCGAACGCGTCCTCGCCCAGCGACTCACACAACCCGTTCTCCACGACGATCAGCACGGCACCGCTACCGTCGTCCTCGCCGCGGTCCTCACCGCGTCCAAGCGCGTCGGCGTCAACCTGGAAAACGCCACCGTCGGCCAGATCGGTCTCGGTGCCGCGGGCCTCGGCATTGTCCGCCTGCTCCACCGCCATGGCGTCGGGCGTCTGCTCGGCGCAGACCTCCGCGAAGACGCCCTTGCCACCCTCGAGGCCATCGGCGGCGAGCGTTCGGATCTCGGCGCGGTCATGGCCGAGTCTGACCTCGTCATCGCCACCACTGGCGTGCGAGGCCTGATCAAGCCGGAGATGGTCAAGAAGGACCAGGTCATCCTCGCGCTCACCAATCCCGACCCCGAGATCGAGCCCCACGTCGCGCTCGAGCGCGGCGCGGCGTTCGCCGCTGACGGCAAGAACGTCAACAACGTGCTCGCGTTTCCGGGCTTGTTCCGCGGGGCACTCGATGCCGGCGCAACGCACTTCACCGACGCGATGCTCATCGCCGCGGCCCGCGCGATCGCCGAGCACACCGACGAAAAGCACCTGGTCCCGCCGCCGCTCAATGAAGAAGTAGCGCACGAGGTCGCGGTTGCGGTTGCGGACGCTTGGTGCGAGGGCGGCGAGCCGATTATGATGCCCGAGCCGGCGTGATGCGACTCACCCAAGCCATACTTGACGCGTGCTGGGACTTTGAAGACCCGGCTGGCTCCGAGCAGCGATTCCGCGCGGCCATTGCATTGGGCATCGACGACTGGGCCATGCGCGCCGAGTTTCAGACCCAGCTCGCGAGAACACTTGGCTTGCAGCGTCTGTTCGATCAAGGGCATCGCGTGCTCGACCAGGTCGATCAGCAAGCTGCCGAGGCGCATACTCCCACTGTCCAAACTCGCATCGCGCTCGAGCGAGGCCGATTGCTGAACTCCTCGGGCAACCCCGAACAGAGCCGAGGCCACTTCGAGACCGCCTGGGACATCGCAATCGGGCATGGCCTAGACGGCCTCGCCGTCGACGCCGCGCACATGCTTGCGATCGTCGCCGAAGATGACGATGCGTTCCGTTGGCATGAGCGAGCGATGGCGCTGTGCGAGCAAAGCCAGGACCCTGTTGCACGCCGTTGGAGGGCATCTCTACTCAACAACGCCGGCTGGACGGCGTTCTCAGCGAACAAGCTCGAGGACGCTCTGGACCACTTTGAGCAAGCTCTTGAGGCCCGGATCGAGCGAGGAACACCGCGCGAGATCCAGATCGCCCTTTGGTGCGTCGCCCGCGCGTTTCGTGCTCTCGATCGCGTCCACGAGGCGCTCAACCTCCAGCAACTTCTCGCCGCGGGCCCCGCATCCGATGATTCCTACGTCCACGAGGAACTCGCCGAGTGCCTTTTGGCAATGCAACGCCCCGATGAGGCTGCGGCATCGGCCTCGCGGGCAATCCAGCTCATCGTCGCGCATCAGCAGCCCAAGAGAATCGCACGACTCAGAGAACTCGCGTCTGCAAAGTAGTCCTCGCCCGACGCCATCGGCTATTCGCTGCCGCTCAGATCCGGCCTCTGATTCATAAACTCCCGAATCGCGATCGCCGCCGCGGCTCCTTCGCCCGCCGAGCTCGCGGCTTGCTTGGTGCTCCCCGCGCGCACATCCCCCGCCGCGAAAACCCCCGGCAGTGACGTTTGCATGCCGGCCTCGGTTGAAATGAACCCATACTCGTTCAACTCAACCGCCCCGTAGAGCCACTTCGTGTTCGGCTGCAAGCCAATGAACAGGAACACCCCCGGCACCCCCAATGGCTGCTCACCGTCGGGACTCTCAAAGACCACACGCTCGAGCTTCCCGTCACCCTCGAAACGCTTCACGCTCGCGTTGAATCGAACATAGATCTTCTCGTGCTCCAGGACCTTGTCCACGACGAGCTTGCTCGCGGTAAACGAGGGACCGCGCACGAGCAGATCGACCCGATCCGCGAACCGGGTGAGAAACAAGCTCTCCTCGGCGGCGCTGTTCCCGCCCCCGACCACGGCGACCGGCTTGTCGCGATAGAACGGCCCATCGCACGTCGCACAAAAATGCACGCCCACGCCGATGAAATCATCTTCGCCCGGCACGTTGAGTCTGCGGTAGGTGGATCCGGTCGCGAGCAAGACCGCGGGCGCCACGTACTGCTGGCCCGTGGCTGTCCCGACCGTGCGCGACGACTGGCCCCATTCCAAGGAGTTCACTTCGGTCGCGTTGAGAATCTCCACGCCGTACCGCTTTGCCTGCTCTTCCAAACGAGCCGCAAAGGCCCTTCCCTCGATACCTTCGGGGAACCCCGGGAAGTTGTCGAGCCGGTCGGTAAGCGCGACCTGGCCGCCAACGGGCCCCTTGTCGATGACAAGCACGGCTTGCCCTTCCCTGGCAGCGTAAAACGCTGTGGTCAAACCCGCGGGCCCCGATCCGATGACTATCAGGTCATACGCCGCCCGGCTCGCCTCCTTGCGGATACCCAAAGCCGAGGCGAGCTCGGCGTTCGACGGATTGACCAGCACCTCGCCACCGCTCAGGGCGATCGTCGGAATCACACGCTTGCCGTTGTTGATCGAGGCGATGTGCTCGTTGGCGTCTTTGTCTTGATCGATATCCACCCAGTGGAAGACGACGCCCATCTCGCCGAGAAACTGCTTCGTTGCTCGACAGTCGGGGCACCAGTTCGCTCCGTAAAGCGTGAGTTGAGGTTGGATCATGTCGAGATTCCTTTGGGTTGATTTGAATCGAGCGATCATGGCACGGCTGAGAGCCTCACCGTCTTCGAGCCCGTGGCGCAAGCCAGGGAGTGAGAGCAACCAGCTCTCGATGAACAGTATTTCATCACCCGCAGAATGGGATGTTGATCACTGCGCTCCTATTCCGTCAGAACAAGTCGCGGATCACATCATCCCCAGCTATCGCTACGGGCTCGTTGGCGTATGGCGAAAGGGGCTATCTCGCAGAACGCGCCGCGCGAAACCCGTACGCCTTTGATCTAGGTCCCTGCCCCCACGACCCAAACCGGCGCCAGGCGACCGGGCTATGCGGGTTGAATCCGCCTTCTTCATACTCACGATCGGCCTCGTAGTACCCGCCCCCGCGATAGCCATAGCCCCCGCCGATCGCATCGCCTCGGGGCCAATCTGCAATGCACGCAAAGCCAATAACCAAGTTCCCATCGCCTTCAGTGCCTTGAAAATTCCCCCCAA
>JAJDDL010000237.1 GCA_029260335.1 Phycisphaerales bacterium
AGCTGGCTTGCCGCGTGGCGCACGGCGACCGCCCGGAGAGGTGATCCGGGCTCAATCGCCAAGAGAATCTCGGCGCTTGCGCGCGGGTTGACGAGGTCTGTGCCTGCTCTTTGCAGGACGAGCCGAACGGATCTCTCGCTCGCGGGAAAGGACTCGAGGAAGACCGCCGAGAGCTGATCGCGTGCGTCTGCGAGGTCTTCTGCGCCCAGTTCGATAGTCCGCTCCATGGCAACGATCGCATACCACAATGCGTCCTGGCGGATTTCTGGATCAGTAGCGGATCGTGCGAGCTCTTGCAGAATGGCGGCGGCCTGCTCGTGGTCATCGGCGTAGAACAAGCCAAGGCCATGGAGGACGCCGCACCGGGTAGCCTCGGTCTCGAACTGATCGGCGTCTTCGGCCCTGCGCGCAAGACCCAGCACGTCGGCGGCTTGTCGATATCGCGTGCGAATGACGGCTGATGCTGCTGGGCGTTGCACATCGGGTTCGGTTGCTTCGTGCTCCTCGCGCGCGTCTCTGTAGAGTTGCAAGCCCCGGACATAACGGACGATGAAGCCATCTTGCCCGATGGGTGTTGTGTCATACCTGCTCACCAGGTCGAGCACATGCCCGACCTCGCCCGCGCTGACAAGTTCTCCCAGCGCGACCTGCGCGAGCACGGTGACGATCTCGCGTCCCCCCGGACGGGTCTGTTCGCTCAGCCCTTCCAGTGTCAGCACGGCGAGGAGCCGCGACTCGCCGACAGTGAAGGTGGCCTTTGGCCCCGTGCGTCCGCGTTGGTGGATCATCCACTCCACGTCGGCCCAGCGGTTGCTGCTGGCATAGACCGAGAGTCGATGGGAGAAGAGCTCGTCACGGAGAGATTCGGGAAGCTCGTCGCTATCGCGGAGCAGGTCCATCCATTCCAGCGCGTTGGCGTGGGTGCCGCGCAGCGCGTGACAGAATGCGACGCCCAGCGCAGCGCGGGCGACGTGTTCAAACCGAAGGTGTGAGGGGGGGACGAGTTCGATTTTGGGAACCCGTTCGCCGCCGCTTTGGAGGATCCAGGCGAAGTCGCGCAGGGCCTCGACCGCGGACGCCGGGCTGCCGGAGAGGAATGCTTTGTAATAGCGAGACCAGCCTGCGTAGTAGCGAGCGAGCGAGCGATGGCGGCGGGCCTCTGAGAGCATCTCGCCGATGGCCTTTTCGTCCTCATCGCGAGCCCGGCGTTCTCTGCGCTCCAGGTCCTCGACCAGTCGGTTGGCTTGGTCGCCGATCGTGTCAAACTGCATGCCCACGTCGCGCAGGATCGCCTGGGCTTCCTCGGCCTCTTCCTCGTCGGCGATCCGCACGCGCCATCGCTCTGCGATCTCCTCGGCGATCAGGTACTGGGATTTGGCGAGGTTGATCCGCAGGTCGAATGATCGCGAATCTGGGACCGATTCGAGGAGGTCCCGGGCGTGCTGGGCGATCTGCTCTCGGGATTCGCGGTCCGGTGCCTCATCGAGCATGCGTGAATAGATTGTGCCGAGCCGGTTGGCGAGTTCGATGCGATCTTCGAGCTTTGCGCGCGTGAGCAGGGAACGCAGGTATGTTGCGCGAAGTTCGCGCAGGCCGAGCTGATCGAGATAGGCCTCGACGCGATCTGCGGGGGCATCGGGGTCCGGCTCGCTTGGTTCGGGCTGGGCGAAAGCTCCGCTCGCGAGGAGCGATGCGCCAAGCAAGCCTGTCCAGATTGGACGCATCGGATCAACTCGCCGGGACATAGGTCACCTTTGTAAAGCCGGCGTCTTTGCACGATTGGAGGGCGATCGCCGCGGCTTCCACCGAGGGGCCGTTGGAAACCTTGACAAAGATGCCCATGTCCTTGTGCAGCCTGCTGAGAGTTTCCACCAGCGGTCCGCGGGTAGTGAAGACTCGCTCACCGATGCGATAGAGGACCAGGTCTCCTTCGAGAACAACGCTGAGTACTTGCGGCTGGAGATCGGCGGCGCGCCCGGAGCCCTGTTGATCGGACTGCAATGCCGAGGAGAGCTTGGCCTCGCGTGCGTTGAACGATGCGGTCACCATGAAGTAGATCAGCAGCAGGAAGACCACGTCGATAAGACTGGTCATCGGCAAATGCACCTTGCCCTCGCTCTGATCTGCCTTGGTGAACTTCATGGGCCGCGCCCGGCGTCCATCGGGACGTTGGTGCCAAGCTCCCAGCCCCGGAGTCCCATGCTGGCAAAGCGGGTTCCCAGGACATTGATGTGTGAGGACGGCAAGGAGCCGTCTGCACGGATCAGCACGCCGACACGTGAGGCGTCGCCTCCTTCTTTCTCGATTTCGATGAGCAAGATCCGATCGACATCCTCGATGGAAACAAGGTCGCCCTCGATGAACATCTGGCCAGCCGAATCGATATCGATCGCAACTGTTGCGGGGGTTCCTTCTTGCTCATCGCCAGCTTCTTCGGGCATGTCGACCGGGGTTCGCGCGAGTTGCGCGAACTGGGACGTGTACATGAAGAAGATGATGAGCTGGAGCACCACATCGATCATCGGCGTCATGTCGAAGATCGCGAACGTGCCCCTGCGTGAGCGTGAGAACCTCATGCCGGGCGGACCTCGCGTGCGGTGGGCTGGGGCTGACGGGCCTGGGCTCCCTGGGGCGGGCGCTGAGGCTGGCCGGCGGGCGCGGGCTTGCCGCCGCCTTCGAGATGACCGGCCATCGCTTCGGTTATCTCGGCGACCGAGGCAACGCAGCCGTCCATTCGATTGCGCAGGAAGGTGTAAGCCGCGGTCGCGGGGATCGCGACGATCAGGCCCATGACGGTTGTGATGAGCGCGACTGAGATACTCCCGGCGAGCTGGTCCGGGCGTGTGACGCCCTCGCTGAGGCTGATGGTGTCGAAAGCCCCCACCATGCCGACAACGGTGCCAAGCAAGCCGAGCATGGGCGCGACCGACGCGATGAGTCCGACGAGATCGGTCCCTCGTGCTAATCGCGTGGTTTCGAGCTGGCCGGCTTCTTCCAAGGCGCTCTTGAGTTCGAGGAAGCCAAAGGGTGAGCGTGCGCATCGCACCAGCGCCGCACCCATCACGCGCGAGAGGAACGAATCATTTGCGGGGTCCTCACAGAACTTGACGGCTTCGCGGACATCGCCTCGGCTGAGCAGCGATTCCAGATTCTCTCGCTCATCGGGTGGGGCCAGGTGTGTCACACGGAGTTTGACGAGTTGGGTGATGATCAAGCCAACCGCGCCAAACGAGAGCAGCACGATCACGAATCCGATCGGTCCTCCGCTCTGGATGTAGTCGAGCAGCGACTTGTCGACGGATTCAGGAGGCGCCGCCGCCACCTGGGCGACAGTTGCGGAGATGAGATCGAGCGAACTGAGAATCATGGAACGGACCTCGAGATGGTTCGGATGCCTCGGTCGGAACTGAGCAGATCACGCATCGGCGACCAGCCGAGCGCTTCGTGTCCGGGGAGTTTGGTGGCACACTCACGCGCAACGCGCACCGCGTCGTCGTGCATGCCCAGATCCAGATCAAGCGCCACGGCGGCCTCTGCAAGACAAAACCCCGCCAGGTGCGGATGGTCTCTCTGGAAGAGGGCAGGGACGGTGAGCAAGGAGACGACACCCAAGCGGATCTGTTCTTGATCCGCCTCGCGCAGCAGGCTTCGGCCGATGGCTGCTCGACTCCATGCTTCAATCCATGTGCCTTTCGCCGACTCGGCCCGCACCCTCAGAGTGTCGCGTGCTCGCCTGCGCGTGCCTTCATCGCCCACTCTTGCGCGCACAATCTCGACTAAGAGTCGCACCCCCCGATCGGTAGAGACCGGATCGGGAAGGTCGACCGATCGCCCCGCCTCGAATGCCGCGGCGATCTCATACCACTGGGCGATCTCGCGAATGTCTGAGTCCACCGTGGCATCGGCGGCCGGGATGCCAATGCGCAGCTCCTGGATTGCGGGCCCCGGGAGCCAGATGGGCGGCAGGCTCGCGACCAGCCGGGTGCTCGGATCGACGAGCCCGGAGTTCAAGGGCGTGTTGGCACTGGCGTGGAGCAGGCTGAGCCAAGGCGCGATCGCGGCGGTCTGGGCGCTGCGCCGCAAGCGACAGCGCAGGAGTCCTTCGCTCACAACGACCGCAGTCGGCCCCTGCCGCCAGGCATAGGTCTGGAAGAGCTCTTCGAAGAGTGGCTCTGCGCCTACCGCGTCGCCGCGCTCCAATCGGGTTCGGGCGCGCCATGCCTTCTCGGCGTACTCGCGATAGTCCTCTTCAAAGGTCGCCTCTCGTTCGCCATCGATATCGCGAACGCGATCCCAACCGATGAGGCCCTGGCCTTCTACTTCTACGCCATCGACGCCCATCGCGACAATGTCACCGGCCAATGGATGGCGTTGGCCTCGCAACTCGACCTGAGCGGGGAGCAACAGGCCAATAGCGCAGACAAGAATCATCAGGGCCCCCCTCCGGGGCCGGGCACATGCGTGTAGCTTCCACCGCTGCGTGCGGCGATCTGACGCATCACGTCTTCGGCGTCCCTGCTTACGAACGTGATGCAATGGATCGGAATCTCGTCGGACTGGTTCATGGAAGCCACTTCGGTCGCGACTTGCCTGGGGAACTCGCCGTCGGTCATGAAGTAGATGGCGTCGGGCCTTGGGCGGACGCTGAACACGTCCATGAATGCGGGTGAAGGATTAGTCGAGCCGTTTGGGTTGATGCGGGCGATGAGGCGCCGTGTGTTCTGTTTGATCCTGTCGGTTGCCTGCTTCCAATCTGTCTTGCCGCCAAGCGGCCAGGAGTCTCCGGAGTAGAGCACGATGAGGTATTCGGCGCTCGGGCCGAGGCCATCGACCGATTTCATGAGCGCGACCTTGGTTGCGTCCATCTTGCCGGCGTAGGCCATGGAGCCCGAGACATCGACGATGTAGGCAAAGCGGCTGCCCTCGGCCTCGACGCCGAAGAAGTTGGCACCCCCCGAGCCCGCACCGCCCGATCCGATCGCCGAGCCATCACCGATATCGCCACCGCCGGTCATCGGGCCGAAGTCCTCGATGTCGTCGAAGACGCCTGCCAGATCCGCCGAGTCGGGCGAATCGAGCAACTCCTGGTCCATGACGTCAGGGATCGTGACTTCCGGGACGCTCGGATCTTCGAGCACGAGCGCCGATTCTTGCAGTTTGGTCAGTTCGGCCTCGGTCATCATGGCGAACTCGAAGCCCTCGTCGAAGGGCTCGGCCGTCGGCGCGCGGGATCGATCGAAGCTGATGAGAGCCGAGACAATCAGGATGCAGATGTGGACGAGCAATGAGATGGCGATCCCAAGCAGAGAGGCCCTCTTGAGGACGTGCACGATGCGCTCGGATAGCGCCTGGGGTTCGGCCATCTGCTCCATAGGCTCATCTGGCGTTTGAGTCATCAAGAGGTTCCTTCGGCAGGTCTTGGCAAACCCCGCCAGATCCGTTCGATTGTCCTTACGTATCGACCGGGATCCCTTCCATGTACCGTACGTGTGTCCGATGGTTCTGGTTGAGGGTCTCTGCAGATCCCTTCGCGGCGGATGGCCGGACGGTTCAAGCGTATCGTCAGTTCCCCGTATCTGACCCAGCCAGATCCACCGATCGCCCCTGAGAGACCCAATCCATGGCCCAGATCGCGACCCTTGCCTCGACTTCGGTTCAGAATCGTCCCCGTTCGCCAAAGCGGGTGCTCCTGAAACTCTCCGGCGAGGCATTCACCAAGGCGGGGGTGTTGGGGCTCGACGCGGATGAGCTCAAGGTAATTGCCTCAGAAATTAAATCCGCCAAAGAGCTTGGTACGCAGATCGCAATCGTGGTCGGGGGCGGCAACATGATTCGCGG
>JAJDDL010000238.1 GCA_029260335.1 Phycisphaerales bacterium
AGCCGATACTCCAAACCCAGTCCCTTCCTCCGTGGCCCTCTGTGGCCCTCCGTGTTTCATTCTCTTTCGATTGACCGGCAGCTGTTGAATCAGCCGACGAAGAGTGTCTCTTGATCAAGTACATCGGTTCCAAACGCACGCTCGTTCCGCAGATCGTTGATATCGCGCGGTCGATCCCTGAGGCTCAGAGCGTCATCGACTATTTCTCTGGCACCTCGCGTGTGGGGCATGCGTTGAAGGGGGCTGGGCATAGGGTGATCGCGAACGATCTGTTGTCGTACGCGCATGTGCTTGGCTCGTGCTACGTGCAGGCTGATCTGGAGCGGGTTGTAGATGAGGCCGAGCGTCTGATTGGGGAGTTCAATCGGCTGCCGGGCTGTCCGGGGTACTTCACCGAGACGTTTTGCGAGCGCAGTCGGTTCTTTCGCCCCGAGAATGGCGCACGTGTGGATGCGATCCGTGAGCGGATCGAGGATCTCGGTCTGGAGGGCGATCTTCGCGCGGTGATGCTCACCTCGTTGATGGAGGCGGCGGATCGGGTGGATTCGACGACGGGTGTACAGATGGCGTATCTGAAGGGCTGGGCTCCGCGTGCGCATAAGGACCTGGAACTTCGGATGCCCGATGTGCTGCCAGCGGTGGAGCATGGCTCGTGCGAGGCGCACCAGTTGGAGGCCCAGGACGCCGCGGCTTCGCTTGAGGCTGACTTGGCGTATATCGACCCGCCGTACAACCAGCACACGTATATCGGCAACTACCACATCTGGGAATCGCTCGTGCTTTGGGACAAGCCCGAGGTCTATGGCGTGGCCTGCAAGCGCATCGATTGCAGGACCCGCAAGAGCGAGTTCAACAGCAAGCCCAAAGCCGTCGACGCGATGACACGGTTCATCGATGCGGTGCGATGCCGGTTCATGATCGTGTCATTCAGCAATGAGGGCTACATCGATCGCGAGTTGATGGAGTCGATCCTTGCTCGCCGAGGGGACGTGCACACGATCCAACGCGACTTCAAGCGCTACGTCGGAGCCCAGATCGGGATTCACAATCCCAAGGGCAAGAAGGTGGGGCGTGTGAGCCATCTGCGCAACACGGAGTATTTGTATGTTGTGGTGCCGAGCGGGTATCCGTGGTCGCCGGAGCGGGTTGGTTCTGATTTGATCTCTGTTTGAGATCGGAGGGCGAGTTCACCGCGGAGTGCCGCGGAGGGGGAAGTTGAAACACGGAGGTCCACAGAGGGCCACGGAGTGAAGATGGATCGCAAGTTTGGACCAAGCCACACTCTTCGACTCCGCGATTCTCTGCGGCCCTCCGCGGTGAGAATCAGACGACGACCATCACCTCGTCCAGTCCCTTGCGTGTCAACTCCGGGACCGTAGCGTCCGACGCGGGATAGCCGACGGGCAGGAGCAGGAACGCGCGTTCGTGTGCGGGGCGTTCGAGGACTTCGCCTAAGAAGCCCATGGGGCTTGGGGTGTGGGTGAGGGTGACGAGCCCGGCGTGGTGGATGGCGCTGATGAGCATGCCACAGGCGATGCCGACGCTCTCGTTGAGGTAGTAGACCTGTCCGCCGTCGTCGGTCTTGGCCATTTTGAAGACCACGATGAGCCACGGCGCGATTTCCAGGAAGGGCTTTTCGGGTCCGGTCTGGAGCGGGGCGAGATCGTCGAGCCACTGGTCGTTGGCCCGGCGCTCGTAGAACTCCCGCTCCTCGGCCTCGGCGGCTTCGCGGATCTTGGACTTGGTCGCGGCGTCCTGCACGCACACGAATCGCCAGGGCTGCTTGTGGGCCCCGCTCGGGGCGGTGCTCCCGGCCTTGACGCACCATTCGATCGTCTCGCGGCTGACCGGTTGGTCCGAGAAGAACCGGCATGACCGCCGTTGATCCAGGGTCTCAAAGAACTGGCGGGCACCCTCATCTGCGGGCACGCCCGGGTTGAACGGCTTGTAGGGCACGTGCGGTACGCTCGGAGGTGGCATGCGAGGCTCCTGGCAGAGAATCCGTCTGAATCTCGCGAATCGCTCACATGGCGAGCGATCGGCGGTGTCTTGGTGATGAACGACCTTGTTCTCAGAGATTATTGAACGCCGGACCTGGTGAGCGGGTCCAGACGAATGGACCAAGGAAAAGGAAGAAACTGATGATTCGCACCAAGATCGCTCTGGCTCTCACGATCACCGCACTCGCCGGCTCGGCCCTCGGCCAGGCAAATGCGAGTGGGGCTGAGGATGCACGCAAGGAAAAATCCGATGCAGTGGCCCAGCCTTGGAAGGATTATCAGGTCGAGAATGCGGCCTTGCTCTACTACCGATATTGGATGATCGGCCAGACGCTCATCTCAGAGGAACTCACGTACCAGAACGACACGGCGCCTGGCGGGCGACCGACCGAGGAGTATGCCGCGGCCCTCAAGGCGGGCCAACAGACCATCCGGGGGTATCTCAAAGCATCGCGCGGCGAGCATGTCGATTGGGGTATTGAATACGAAGAGGGTATTGGAGCCATGCTCCCGCACTTGGGCAAACTCCGTCACACGGCAAGGATCCTCTCGGCCGACGCGATCAGACTGTTGGATGAAGGCGAGGTTGAGCAGGCCGCCGAGCGCCTTGCAGCGATCTATCGGATGGGGGAGCAGACTTCTCAGGACCGAGTGCTGATCTCATCGCTCGTCGGGATTGCGATCACATCGCTCGCGAACAATCAGTTGGAGGAGTTCATCGTCTCTGAAGAACTCACGCACGAGGCCCGCGAGATCATTCTCAAATCCATGGACGTGATTGATCTGGAGAACCCCGCTGGCGTGCGTGATTCGGTGTTGGGAGAGCGCGACATATTCCTCGGTTGGACGGTCGGCAGGCACACTGGACCAAACGCGGGCGCAGAGTTTATCGCGGAGACCTTGGGGACGTGGGCGGAGTTCGGGGCGGACGAGCCCAGCCCATGGCATGCGAAGATTGCCCTCTTTGATGAGGCTCAATTGCGAGACGACATCAAAAAGGCAGAGCGATATTACAGCGACATACTGTCTATCTGGGACCTTCCAGATGGAGGCGACCGCATTAGCCAAATGAATGCGTTCGTTGACAATGGCCACTATGGCGTTGCGGGTCGATTGCTCTTGCCTGCTATGGGCAAGATCTGGGAGAGTCACCAGCGAATCCGACGAGAGGTCACCGAGGTCCGCGAGCTGCTCGAAGATGCTCCAGTTGTGAAGCGTGAAGACAAAGATGAGGACGACGACTGAATGACCGACGACCGCACGCTACTTCGGCGGATGCGGCGGGGTTCAGAGAACGCCGCGACGCAGCTCTGGGGGCGACACGCCCCTGGGCTGCTTCTGTACGCGCGGTCCATGCTCTCGAGCGGTCCCATCGAGGCTGAGGACGCGTTGCAGCAGGCGTTTTGTCGGGTGTTCGAGTTGCCTCCAAGGCGCGTGCGCGAGGTGCACGACGTCCGGGCGTGGCTCGCGTCGGTAGTTCGCTCGATTGCGCTCAACGCGATGCGCGGCGAGAGTCGCGAGAGTGCCCGCAGGCGAGGTCAATCGCCCTCCGACTCGGCTGCCGAGGCGACATGTGCGGCTGATCCCGAGCTCTTCCATGCGGTGCAGCAACTCGCGCCATTGCATCGAGAGACCATTGTCCTGCGCCATTTGTCCGGGCTGACTTTCGATCAGATGGCGATCGCTATTGGTGAGAATCGCTCGACGATTGCCAGCCGGTATCGGGCTTCGATTTATCAGCTTCGCCGGCACCTCTCGGTGGAGCTCGAATCTGCGGATCCAGAGGACGATCAGGAACGAACTACGTCTACGCCGGTATCCTTGGGGGAGCCACGACATGTCTGACGACCGACTCGAACAACGCCTGGACGCGCTCGGCGAACCGCCGGTGGCCGACGCTATCGCCAATGGGCTTCCCGATGGGCTCAGGGCCGCCACGCGCGTGGCTCGCCATCAGCAGGTCGCGTCGGTCGCCCTGGTGGCCAGCCTCGTGATTGGGTCTGCGATTCTGGCAGTGGTCGCGATGCGTCCGGATCAGTCGGGCACGATCACTGAGAGTGGCTCGCCTGATCGCGTGGCCCAACTGGAAGGCCCCAAGTTCATGACCGTGGCGTCCCATCGCGGGTTTGATCCGTTCGCGAAGGCTGTTGTAGTAGATCCGAGCATTCGCCCCACGGTCGCCGAGCAGGCCTTGCGCCTGCTGCCGCTGACCGATGAGCGATGGGATCGCCTGATCGAGGGGGAGCTGTAGTTCTCGGACGCTTGTGGCAGTTTCGACTACCGCATCTGGGTCTAGAGCGCCCGCCCTCTGCCAGCCGATACCTGCATGAGTGAATCGAATCTGTCAGTACGTCATCTCAGCTGCGATCCTGGGCGGATTGCTTGGAGGCCCTTGCCTCGGCTCTCAGCCCGACCGGCCTTCATTCGCCCAGCGCATTGCGCAGGTGTTCGACTTCGAAGAGCAAGAGGTGCACGATGCGCCCGTGCCATTGAGTTGGTATCGCTCCCAGCACAACCCTCCGAATCGGCCGAGGCCCGGGTTTCCGATCTGGAATCGCGCCACGATCGAGTATGAAGGCGCCCACGCGGGAGAAGGCTGCGTTCGTTTGCCCACGCGGGGCGGTTCGACCTCGCTTCGACTTAAGGCGGGTGTGATCCCCGTCCTGCC
>JAJDDL010000239.1 GCA_029260335.1 Phycisphaerales bacterium
GTGAGTTGATCGTCCACCCGCCAGCGGCCAGAGTCCTCGTCGGAGCCGTAGACATAGGACATTGGAAATATCTCGTGCTGGCCCAGGTATGCGGAGACCGTGCTGCCGACGGATCGGAGGTTGTTTGCGCAGATCGTCTGGCGCGCGGCTTCACGGCCGCCCACGAGCGCGGGCAGCAGGATGCCGATGATCACCGCGATAATCGCGATAACGACAAGAATCTCGATCAGGGTAAAGCCTTGAGCGATGTGGCGGGACGCTTTGGAGCGGACGCGTGCTAGTTGCATGGCTGATCCTCCTCTTGCGCGGATCGAGCGTGAGTGGTGGGTGGGGTTTCGATATCGGGCAACTCGTTGCCACCGGCGACCCACGCGGCGATGAAGTCGCTCGCTGCGTTGGCAACAGCCGGAGCGATCTTCGGAAAGCGGCGTTCATAACCCAGAGCGTTGAGCGCATCTCCGGCCAATGCTTCAAAGAGCTCCACGTCTTGATCTCTCATCTGCGTGCGCCAGTTGCGCAAGCCCGGCGTGGGTGGGATCCACGAGCGATTCGCAGAACCATCGGGTTGCTCATGGGTGCGTCCGACGTGGAACGCAGCCATTGCGTCCGAGGTCGGCAGGCCGAGCGTCTCGCAGAAGGCGGCGCATTGGCGTTGGGGATCGGCGACGATCGACTCGTATCGAAGCTCGTGATAGAGCTCGGGCGGAATCTGTGCCCCGCCATGGCCTCCACGTAGCACGTGCCAGCGCCACCACAGAGCCGTGGTCGCGAGTGGATGGTCTTGCCAGAGTTCGTTTCGCCCTGCGGCCATGTCGGCCTTTGCCCAGTTGAGCATCGACAGGCACACGTCGCGTCCATCTCGGATGAGGTGCACGATGTGGGTATCGGGGCAGTTCGCGTGCAGGGCCGGGATGTCTCGGACGTATCCGCCCGTCGATTTGTCGCCTGCCAAAGGCTTGCCGCGGCCGCGCCTGTAGTGTTGAAAGACCTGAGACACCAACGTCGGGTAGGTCGTCGGAACGCTGATCAAATCGTCGAGGGCCCCGCGTTCAACTCCCATGCGAGCGAATCGGGCATCTGCGTAGAGCTGATCGAGCAACTCGGGCGTCGCGTGCCCGTTCTTGTCTAAGCCGTACCGGCGTTTGTTGTACTTGGTGATCCAATGGGTCTCGTGGGCCATCGCGACCAAGGGATGTGCGTCCAGCATCCGCTCGAGCATCGTCGTGCCCGAGCGTGGACAGCCGACGACGCACACGAATGGGGACGCCATGACGCGTGGTCTTGGGCTTGGTTGCTTGGCAGGCCTATTGCGCGAGTCTGCGGCTGCGAACGGTGTGGTTCCGATCCGTTCGACGATCATCTCTGGGATCGCGCTCCACCGGGGACGGAGCGCGTACAAGCATGCCAGACGGATGCGTGCTGCATCGCAGTAGGTCTGGAGGCGGCGGGTAGTGTCGTCGTCTGGGTCGTAGCCCTGGAGAAGGGCCCGGGCGGCCTTCGCCCCAAGTCTCTCGGGGAGCTCGTCTTGCAAGACCCGCAGCTCGATATGTACGAGCATGTTGGCGAGGTCGAGTGCTGGTTCGCCGATGGCGGCGGTGTCCAAGTCGATGATCCCGATTCGATCGTCCTTGGAGACTACCACTTGCTTGTCGTAGAAGTCGCGATGAATCACGCGATGAGGGGACGGAGCTTCTAACAGTCGCTCCATCACGCCCGTGGCATGCGTCGACAGTCGCTCAAAGACACTTCGCGCCAGTTCTTGGGTGATATGCAGGCGCTTTCGGAGCAGGGAGACCTCAGCGCGAGCGTCGTGGACTTGGAGATCGCATTGCGTGGACCGATGGAGCGACCGCAACGCCCGGCCGGTGCGGCGCCATGCCTTTGCGAACCGAGGATCGTTCTTGGCGAGGCTACTCAGTCCTACACCGCTTAGTGACTCGAACTCAATGACGCCGAGCTTCGGGTCCAAGCTGAGAATCGCGGGTGTCCGGAACGCGAAGCAGGGGAGCGAGCAGATGGCCTGATGGCGAGAAACCAGACGGTCAAACTTGCCGATCGGAACAACCTTTGCAAAGCGAACGCCGGCGGAGTCTTCGATTCGAACGACGGCGCGTCGCTCGGGGCGATGCGACACGAGCGTGGCACCCTCCCTGGCCAGGAGATCCTTGAGGCCAAGGAGTTTGCGGTCGGCGCCGCCGGATTGGAGCAGCACACGCGTGCTCTTGGATCGCACGACCGCGACGAGGGGGCACTCGGCGTCGACCGCCGAGTCTCGCGCGACTCGATCGAATGTCTTGGCGTTGGCGAGGCCTTGGCCACAGACTCGGCCGCCGGTCTCGGTCTGGTACTCCAAAAGCAGATGCTCGGCGGATCGCGCGACCACACGGTCCAGGGAGAGCTTGCCGGGCGATAGCGCCAAGCGCCGGGCAGCGTCAGAATCCAGATCCAATGTGCCCAGAGCGTCAAGCATCGACGGCCTCCGGGATCCAGAGCTCTTCGGCTCGCTCGATCAACCCGGCCATCTTCTCGGTCCATCGGCTCTTGCGATATCGGAAGGGCTCGGGCAGCAATCGCAGGAGTGCGCACGCGGTAAACAGCCGCACGCTCCGGTCATCGGCGGAATAGCCTGCGCGGTGGCCCTCGCAGAGGTGCTGCAGGCAGGCCTCGGCTTGTGATGGCGCAAGCTTGCCCTCAGATTCGAGGAGAATGAGTTGAGCACCGAAGGAGCCGATATCGAGTAACGGGTCGCCATAGCCGGCGCGATCGAAGTCGATGACCGACACGTAATGCTCGTCGGTGAGCACCTGGTCGGGCGAGAAATCTCCGTGCACCGCTTGCGATGTCCAGGGGTGGAGCATCAGCGCCTGCAGGAGTTTGTCGCATAGAGAACTGACGCGTTCGGTGATCTCAGGATTCAGCGTCTTCGCGAGCGCGACCGAGCTTTCGATCGCCGAGCACAGGTCGCCGGCGGTGTACATCGAGTGCAAGGCGGGGCGTTGGCGATGTAGGCTAGCCAGCGCGTCGCCCGCTCGCTCGGACTCTGCGCAGAACGCGACGGGATCGTCGAGCACTTCTGTGAGTGGGGCTCGGTCGATCCACTCATAGGAGATCGCACAATACCGAGAAGAATCGCCTATCACGGTCGGGATGCGCAAAGAGCCCTGGCTCGAGAATGCCCAAGCCCGCGCGCGGGCATCGGGAAAGAACGATGCGGGGTACATGCGAATCGTTGCGCGCGGGACGCGCCGGAGGGTCAGTCTTGCGACGGCGCGCCTTTCGGGCTTGTAGCGGAGAATCTTGAGTTTGCATCTGGCAAGTTCAGGATGGGACGGCATGATCCGCCGGAGCCGTCGCGGCCGCCGGTCCTCGTCAAAGACCCGCATAGCCCGGATGTTGTGATCGTTGGGAAACACATAGATCGTGGTGGCCATGGCCTCATCGACGATGACCCCATCGCCGAGTGGCCCCGCGATGGGCCGGCGTTCTAATGCGTTGTCTAGCTTGATTGCGCCGCGTGGATTGTGGCATCTCGCGTAGAACCTGATAGCTTTGCCATCAACACGCATGCGATAGCTGACGATGCAACTCGTGCCGGGCTTGTACCGCGCGTAGCACGAGCGAACGGGAGATATCTCATGCTCAGGAAAGCGGCGTGCGAGAAACTCCTGCATGCGCGTCTCGTCGAGCAACAGTCCGAGCCCCGGCATCGCCGACTCCTGGCGCACCAGGTTGGTATCACCTTGTTCCGGCATCGATCTCCTCCGGAATAGGTGGGTTCTGTGCGGCGTAAAGCGTTGCGTATTCACCCGAGAGAGCGAGCAACTCGGTGTGCGTTCCACGCTCGACGATCCGCCCTTGATCGAGTACGACAATCTGATCTGCCTCGGCCACGGTCGCGAGATCGTGGCTGATGATGAAGCAGATCCGGTCCTCGCTCAGGTTGTGAATCGCTTGGCAGAGCAGGCGGGTGTTGACGCTATCTAGGCTTGCCGTCGGCTCATCGAAGACCAGGATCGGCGCTTCGATCACCGCGGCTCGAGCCAGGGCGATCCGCTGGCGCTGGCCGAGGCTGAGCGAATCGCCGCGCTCGGTGAGCTCGGTGTCGTATCCCTCCGTCATGTCGGCGATGAACTCGTGTGCACACGCCACTCGCGCAGCGGTCTCTATCTGCTCGTCGGTGGCCTGCGGAACCGAGCATGCGATATTCTCTCGGACCGACGCGGCGAAAAGGGCAGTATCCTGGGGTACGACCGCGATCTTCTGTCGCACCGAGGTGACCTTGAAGGATCGGATGTCCGTGCCGTTGAACCGCACACTTCCGGAGCCCGGGTCATACAAGCGCAGCAGGAGACTGGCGAGCGTCGACTTGCCTGCTCCCGATTGGCCCACGAATGCGATGATCTGGCCTCGCTCGGCAACGACTTCGATATCCGAGACTACCGCGCGATCGGGCTCGTACCCAAAGGTCACCGAGTCGAACGCTACCGTGCGGACACTGTCCGGCGCGTCGACGGCATCGGGGCGGTCGACGATGGTGGGAGTCATGTCGAGGACTTCGATGATCCGTTCGGCCGATGCCGAGGCCTTGGCGAGCCGGGCGGTGTACTTCGCCATATTCCGGATAGGACGGCAGGCCATGCGGACATACGCAAGGAAGACGATCAGATCGCCCGCGGTCATCTCGCCGCCCATGACCAAGCGTGCGCCATACCACAGCACCGCTGCGGTGCCTACGGCGATGAGGATTTCGGCGGTGCCGAGCAGCTTCGCGCTGAGCCGCTTGCCCTGGACGCCCTCCTTGAGAGTCTTTTCGTTCTGTCTCTTAAAGGTCTTACCGTGGACCTCCTCGGCAGAGAGCGATTGGACGGTCTTCATCGAGGAGATCGCCTCTTGGGCGACCGATCCCATCTTGCCATGGCGTTGGCGCTGCTTCCTCGCGGTCGAGCGGATCTCTTTGCCGATACTCATGGTCGAGAACCAGAACAATGGCAAGAGCGCGAGCACAATGAGCGAGAGTTGCCACTGCATGAATAGCATCGCGATCGTGAGCGCGAGTACGGTCAGGAAGTGGGCAAGCAAAGGCATTGCCGCTGTGGAGATCACTTCTTGGAGCCTGGCGATGTCGCCGGTCATGCGCGTCAGGAGATCGCCCGTTCTGGTCTTGGCGAGGTTCGCGACCGACAAGCTCTGGACGTGCGAGAACATGTCGCTTCGGCATTTGGTGAGCACGCGGTCTCCGACGAGCGCGAAGCCGACCCGCCGGAGGTAGGTCGCCACAGCTTGGCCCGCGGCGATCACGACCAGCGCAACCGCACACACCG
>JAJDDL010000240.1 GCA_029260335.1 Phycisphaerales bacterium
AGTCATAATGCCTCGGTGGGTTGAGGGTTGAGTGGTAGTGGAGGCTGGCTTATCCGCCCCCCACGAGGGTCACGAGCTCGACACGATCGCCATCGCAGAGCGTGGTCGAGGCGTGCTCGGCCCGCGGCACCAGCTGGCGGTTCACCTCGACCGCACAGGGCTGATCCTGCAAGCCCAACTCGCCCAGAAGCGATGCGATGGTGGCGTTCTGGTCGATGTCCTTGTCGTCGCCGTTCACGATGATCTGCATCGCTCAGTCTAAGCGCCGCCCCCGGGGGGCGCGTGAAAGAGCCGATCGGTGAATCCCAAGCGATCCGGGGTGCGATTTCGTATCCTGACCACGGAGGCCCGATGGACCCAACGAGCCAGACAGACCCGTCCACCAACGTCGCACCCGCTCCCAGAGCGAGCAAGGCGATCAAATGGCTCGCGATCGGGCTACCCCTGATCGTGCTCGGCGTAGGCCTCTTCCTGGTGATCCAGCGGATGGAAGCCCGCCGGCCGCCCTTTGAGTTCGCCCAGGACTCGCCCGAGGCGGTTTTCCTGTCCGCCAAGCGCATGGTGAGCGAGGGACGGGCCGACCTGCTGACCGAGTTGGTCTACGCCACGAGCGAGAGCGAGCGAGAACTGCTCCAGGGTATTGGTGGCATTCTGGGCGGTTTGCAGCAAGCCGGCTATGCCGCAGCCGACACCTTCCCAGATGAGATCCGCAAGATCCGCGAGAACGCCCTGGCCGCCGTGGAAGCCGGAGGCACCGGGTCGGTGATGGCCATGATCGGCAAGCAGATGGGATCAGGCGGATCGAGCGGGCCGAGCATCTTTGCCGACTCCGATGACATCGGCGCCGACGTCATCCACTCGCTGCTCGCCGATCCCTACGGCTGGATTGAACGCAACAGCGAAGCGGTCGCGTTCAATCCGCTCGGCGATCGGATGGTCGGATTGATGATCAACGGCGCGCCGATCATGCTCGGCGGCATGCTCCCGGTCCTCATGGAACTGCGCGAAGACGACAAGTGGTACATCATGCCGCCCACGAACTTTCCAGGCGTTCGCCAGGCGATCGACCGCATGATCGAGGACGACGACGGCCGCGAGATGCTGCTGCTCGTGCTCCAGAGCATCCGCCAAGCCCTCGAAGACATCGGCACCGACATGCGAAGCGGCAAGATCCGCACGCTCGATCACGCCGCCAACAAGCTTGGTGAGTACGCGCTGCCGCCCGTTGGTCTGGGCATGATCGCGTTTGGGAAGTACATGGAAAATGTGCGGCAAGAGCAGAGGCTGGAGAAAGAAGCCGAGAAATCAGCGGGTCAAGGATAAAGCAGACAGCGCCGGTGCCGTCGTATGAACGAGTCTTCGAGCGAATGCCACGTTGATCACGCCGGTGATTCTGCAGAGGCAGATGTTCTCCAGCATTCGCGTGGCGGGTCGTCGCAGAGCCTCCTTGCACCTCGGAACCGCCGGGCAATGTACCGCTGG
Organism: Phycisphaerales bacterium; assembly: GCA_029260335.1. Taxonomy (GTDB): domain Bacteria; phylum Planctomycetota; class Phycisphaerae; order Phycisphaerales; family UBA1924; genus S146-42. The sequence continues at coordinate 1,483 of JAJDDL010000240.1, forward strand.
TTCTGCTTCACCGATGCGGCGAGTCATCCTCTCGCCACTTGCGCCCAGCCCGCTTTGCCGCAGTGCCAGGCGTTTCGCGCCACTTGCTGAACACGTAGCGTCCGCCCCACATCAGCACCGCAAGGAAGAACCCGAACATCAGCCAGGTGAGACCCAACTCGCCCAGCCATGTCGTCCGCACTGCTTCGAGGTGGCCCAGTTCTAACGCTCTACCGCCGAAGATCTCAAACCCCCAGGTAAGCCCGGCGAGCACAACGCCCGCGAATGCAAGCAAGAAGCAAAGCCGACGCATGAAGCCCGCGCGTTTGGGTGAAATCCAAAAAGCAATGAGCCCGAGGACCAGGAGCACGATCTGAATGATCGTGCGCCCTGATTCCTGCGCAACGCTCTCCCAACTCTTGTGAATGACAAAGCCGCCGATCTCTCCCAGAAGCGTCAGCAGCAGAAGGCTCCAAGCCCGCTCGATCACGAACTTCTGGATCGCAAAGAACATCCCACCCACGCCCGGTCCGGCATCGGCTTTGGCCTTCGAACCGCTCGGCTTGGCCGCACTGGATCCAGCCGCGACGGCTTCAGGTGCTGCGGTGGATTCGGCATTGGACGTTGCGGGGTCTTCACTCATGACTGGTCCATCCTAACCGCAATCCGCGCCGCGTTCTGTGACCACCGATCAACGCAATGGGGCAACGCCCCGGTCCATCCAGCCGTACAGTCTGGACGTGCGACCACAATCGGCTCCGTGCCCGCCATTAGTCTTTGGGATTCTGCTTGCCTTGCTCTCGGCGTGCACCGAGGAGCGGATCGTCGGCTGGAATCCGCCCTTGGGAAGCCTCCCCGGTGCCACCTCGGGCATGCCCGTGACCCACGAGGGGCGGTTCAACTTCGCCGATCCACGCGCTGCACCAGAAGGCGGCATCCGCCAAGTAGACGAGAACGGCGACATCACGCTCTATGCCCGTTCCGGCCGCCATCTCATGTCGCACATCTACATCACCCTGGCCAATGGCGAGCGGGACCTCTTCGTCGACCAGGTGCTGAGCAGTGTGACGCGCGAGGAGTTTGTCGCTCGCGGGCTCGATCCAACCGAGGCGTTTGACAGGCTCAAGGCCAGCGAGCCGGACATCCACGCGTTGTTCGACGCGATGCCCAATGGCGAGTACACGCCGGGGGCCATCTGGAAGCCCATGGGCCATGTCCAAGGCGACAGGCTCTACAGACTGGGCGTGGCCGGGCTCATCGCCCGAGACCTTCGGTACACCCACCTCGATGTGGTGATGGAACGAGGTTCCTGGCGACTGCGCTGGTTTGGCAGATCCTGAGCGAGGTCGATTAGGCCGCTTTTCGCACGCCCTGGGCTCCAGCGATCATGACCAAAGCAACTGCGTTCAACGCAGCGGCCCATGACATCTCAACCTCGTCGGTCCAGGCCTCACCTGCAAACTCTGAGAGCGTCCCAAGCATGTTGTCGGCGACCACGCCGTACTGCTCGGGCTTGACGCCATAGCCGGCGTGCCGGACGCCCATCTCTTGCAGCGCGGGCACGATGTTGTCCAGCCGACCGGCGTTTTTGACCACCAACGCAACTGACGCCGCCAGGTGCTTGCGCTGCTCGTCCATGTCATCGGGGAACATCGAACGCAACTCAGGGTGATTCGAGAACATGCGCTCGTAGAAGCGAATGAAAAGCTCATCGGCCTGCGGCGCCAGAGCGGCGAAAGTCGTCTGGATGAAGTTGACTTGGGCTGTGGTCAGTGACATCTATGCGATCCTCATTAACTAAGCCGAGACTCGATCTGTGCGGATGCGCGATATCGGATACATGCAAACAAGGCGACAGCCCACAACCGGTGCATCGGCTGATCCACGCAAGATAGGGGGACTTCACCCTGCGTTACAGAGCGTCCGCGCACGTTATTGCGCTCGCGTGCGAACGCCTACGCCATGTGCATGACATACCGAGAACAGCCACGGGTACCAGGGCCAAGCCGCACTCAGCACTAGGGGTGCTAGCTAGATCCGCCGTGATCGCGTCACGATCGCCGGCGTGTCACCCTCGCGACGCCACGCGGCTCGTCGGCCTCGCGGCTCGCTCAGCCCATCCAGCCGGCGAAGATAGCTCCAGAGCGATCGCTCGTCGAAGCCACCCAAGAAGGACTCGCTGATTGATTTGTTCAGGGTCATGATCCGATCGACGACCTGCTCCCGGGTCAATCGGTAAGTGTGATCTGAGACGCGCTCCGGCATCCCCACGGCGGGCGTGGGCAAGGACATTGAACTACTCCGGCATCCATTCCAGCAATCCCAGAACCGGCAACATGCCAATCCCGGGCCCGCCGCTATCGACACCAACGCCCAGCTTCCGACAGCCCACCGCGAACATGAGTGCTTCGGCGCATGGCCTGCGCCCCGTGGTGGTGATAACCTCCAGCCGTGGCACTCTTTGCAATCCGCCAACCCGCCGCCGCCGGTCTTGAGCATTTGTCCTCTGCAGGTGCCTGGGCCGAGCACGCAATTGTGAATATCGATGGCCAGGTCCAGCACCCACTGGCGATTGCCCCTTCTTTCAATATTCTCGCCGGCGCGGTCCGGCCCTTGCCCGCGATGGACTTGCCCCCTTGGCTCGTCGTCCATTCGGGCTGGTTCCCCGAAGATGTCCCTGCTCGCGATGAGATCTATCCAGAGGATCCCAGGGTCTGGATGGGAGAAGGCAGGGCCCGCCTGGACGAGATCGCGCCATGGCTTGCCGATCAGGCCCGGCTCCGGGGCGCCCGGCTGGCTTTGCGGCCCCATGCCCGCCAGGTATTGAGCGATCCGCACGTCTGCGCGGCGTTTCTTGCCGCTCACCAGGACGAGCCCATCGATATCGCCCTCGATCCAGTCGCGATGCTCACGCCCGACATGCTCGGGTGTGTCGAGGATCACCTGACCCGCATTTCTCAGGCCCTGATCGAGCATCCCCGGGTGCAGATGGTCTTTGTGCACAACGTCGAGCGTCGAGGCGACGATCTCGTGCCCGCGCCGGTGCACCAAGGAGAGATCGACTCGGCCCTGCTGGTTGAACTCGCCGAGCGTGCTCTCCACGCCGACAAGCCCATCGTGCTCCGGGAGGCGTCCTTGGCTGGCCAACTCGGCACGTTGCGGCCCGCCGGGCTCCACGCCACGCGCTAAACTACCCGCCCGGCCGACTTGATTCTCGTGGAAAGACGCCCCATGCCGACCCTTGATCATCCCGTGTTCGCCATGCTCAAGGAGCGATTCCCCAACGCGAAGCTCGCGGGGACCGAGTTCCGCAATCGCTCGACGCTCATCGTCGAGCCCGGCGACGCCCACGAGGTCCTCCAGTTCCTCAAGAGCGATCCGCGGACCTCGTTCGACTTCCTCTCGGACGTCACAGGCGTGGACTACCTGAACTACCCGGCCAAGACCGGCGGGCGATTCGCCGTGGTCTACCTCCTCGAATCGACCGAACGCAATGAGCGCTTTGCAGTCAAGACATTCCTCGACCCGTCGCTCCCCACCGAGGGCGTCGATGTCGATCCCGCGCTCGAGCTCAAGAGCGTGACCGATATCTGGCCCGGCGCAGAGTGGACCGAACGCGAGGTCTTTGACATGTTCGGCATCCGCTTCCAGAATCACCCGGACCTGCGGCGGATCCTGACCTGGGAGTCCTATCCAGCTCACCCGCTCCGCAAGGACTACCCGGTGCGCGGTCGAGGCGAGCGTGAGTCCTATCGCGTGATCGATCGATCCAGCGCCTAGACACCAAACAGAAACACCCCGGCGTCAACCGGGGCGCTCCCTGACTCTCTCTTTCGCATTGGATTAGTCGCCGATGGCCCATGCCGGGAGCGAGATATCGTCGGTCTGGACGAAGATGATCTTGAAATCGGGATTGAGGTCGCGGCCCATACCGCCGACCATCTCACTCGTCAGGCCATTCTCGCCGATGGTTGCACTCTTCACACGCAGCGACTGGAGCGAGCTGACATTGAGCCGGTTGAGATCCACCGAGACCGCGCCCATTTCCTGATACCAACCCGCGTAGTTCAGGTTATCGCGATACACGCCGACGTACGCCGGGGGACGCAAGTTGACCGGCTCGTCGGGGCTGATGAGAAACGGCGTTCCGATGACCTCGTCGTTCTCATCCAAGGCTTCGATGACGACAAAGCTGTTGGCCGTGTGCGCTCCACGCTCAAAGAACAGGATCTCGCCAATGTGGTCCGGCTCGTTGTCGTTGTCAACCAGCGGTGCCTCTAGGTCGATCACGAAGCTCCACTTTGGCGAGGAGCCGCCGTTGTCCATGAA